>JANQKA010000091.1 GCA_028281405.1 Hasllibacter sp.
CGGAGCCGGGCCGTCGGGCCTGGCGCAACTCCGCGCCTTTCGGTCGGCCGCCGAAAAGGGCGCGGAAATCCCGGAAATCACCTGCTACGAGAAGCAGGAAGATTGGGGAGGGCTCTGGCGCTACACCTGGCGCACCGGCCTCGACGAACACTGCAATCCCTGCCACGGTTCGATGTACCGCTATCTTTGGTCGAACGGGCCGAAGGAGGGGTTGGAATTCGCCGACTACACTTTCGACGAGCACTTCGGGAAGCCGATCGCGTCCTATCCGCCGAGGGCCGTGCTCTTCGATTACATCGAGGGCCGCGCGAAAAAGGCGGGGGTGCGCGATTGGATCAAATTCAACCACGTCGTGCGCGACGTGCGCCCCTCCGGAGGCGGCTTCGAGGTCACCGCGCGCGATTGCGCCGAAGACGCCGAGCACACCGCGGTGTTCGACCACGTGGTCGTGGCGACCGGGCACTTCAGCTTTCCCAACGTTCCGCATTATCCCGGATTCGAAACCTTCAACGGGCGCGTCCTGCACGCGCACGATTTCCGGGACGCGCGCGAATTCGCCGGCAAGGACATCCTCATTCTCGGAACCTCCTATTCGGCCGAGGACATCGGGTCGCAATGCTGGAAATACGGTTGCAAATCCGTGACCGTGGCGCACCGCACCGCGCCCATGGGATACGACTGGCCGGACAACTGGCGCGAGGTTCCGAGCCTCGCCCGGGTCGAGGGCCGCACCGCGCATTTCATCGACGGCGGCAGCGCGGAGGTCGACGCCGTCATCCTGTGCACCGGCTACCGGCATCACTTTCCCTTCATGCCCGACGGCCTCCGGCTCAAGACCGTCAACCGGCTCGCCTCGTCGGACCTCCACAAGGGCGTGGTGTTCGTCGGCGACCCGAACGTGTTCTACCTCGGCATGCAGGACCAATGGTACACCTTCAACATGTTCGACGCGCAGGCCTGGTGGGCGCGCGACGTCATCATGGGGCGCGTCGCCCTGCCCGACGCCGCGGCGATGGAGGCCGATTGGAGGCGGCGCCAGGCCGAGGAGGACGAATTGGCCGACGATTACGCGTGCATCGCCTATCAGGGCGCGTACACGCGGGAATTGATCGAGGAGACGGACTACCCGTCCTTCGACATCGAGGCGGCGAATCAAGCCTTCTACGAATGGAAGAAGCTCAAGAAGAAGGGGATCATGACCTTCCGCGACCACGGCCACGTCAGCCCGATGACCGGCGCGAAGGCCCCGCCGCACCACACTCCGTGGGTCGACGCGCTCGACGACGGATTGGAGAGCTATCTGCGAATCTGAAGCGCGCGCGGAATCGATCCGCGCGGATCCCGGGTCCGGGACAATGAAAAGGGAGACGACAATGAAGACGACGACGAAATTCCTGCTCGCGGCCGCCGCGGCGGCCGTCCCCAGGGCGGCGCCCCCCGCCGACAGCGACGATCCCATCGTCATTCCGATCCACAACTGGTCGAGCCAGATCGTGATGTCGAACGTCGTGGGCCAGATGCTGGAGGAGCGCGGCAACAACGTGGAATACGTCACCACCGACAGCCAGGCCGTCTACGAATCGGTGCGGCTCGGCGACGTGACCATGGAGCTCGAGGTCTGGGAGGGCGCCTTCGGGGCGTCGTTCCGCGCCGCCCTCGAGAAGGGCGGCCTGCACGACGCGGGCGACCACGACGCCGTGACCCGCGAGGACTGGTGGTACCCGATGTGGACCAAGGACGCCTGCCCCGGCCTTCCCAGCTGGGAGGCGCTCAACGACTGCTCCCATCTCTTCGCCACCGCCGAGACCGGCGACAAGGGCCGGTACCTCGACGGCCCGGTGGACTGGCTCAAGCACGGCAAGGAGCGGGCCGAGGCCCTCGGCCTGAACTTCGTCGTGATCAACGCCGGTTCGGCCGCCGCCCTCTGGGCGGAAATCGGCGCGGCCGAGCCGAGCCGGAAACCGATCGTCGTGTTCAACTGGACGCCCAATTTCGCGGAAGCCGTGTGGCCCGGCGAATTCGTGGAGTTTCCGGTTTGGGAGACGGGCTGCGACAAGGATCCGTCCAAGGGGCCCAATCCGAACGCCCTGCACGACTGCGGCAATCCGGCCAACGGCTATCTGAAGAAGGCCGCCTGGGACGGCATGCCCGACAAGTGGCCGGGCGCCTACTGCGTTCTCCGGAACATCTCGTTCACCAATCCGCAGATCGCGGAGATGGCCAAGCTCGTGGACACCGACGAGCTCGAGCCCGAGGAGGCGGCCGAGGAGTGGCTGGCGGCGAACCGCGCCCTGGTCGATCCCTGGATGCGCGCCTGCGCGGGCTGACCGGTGGAACGGCCCCCGCCCCCGGGATTCCGCGGGGCGGGGCGCCGGCGAAGGGGACGGCGACGGATGAATCCCGTGATTTCGGCCAGAAACGTGTGGAAACTCTTCGGGACGGACCCGAAGGGCTACCTCCGCTCGCTGGATCCCAAGCGGAGCTACGACGAAATCCGCGCCGACGGATACATCGCCGGCGTCCGGGACGTCTCGATCGACGTCGCCGAGGGCGGGATCCTGGTCATCATGGGCCTGTCCGGTTCGGGCAAATCGACCCTCGTGCGTTGCTTCTGCCGGCTTCACGACATCACCGGCGGCGTCGTCGAGGTGGACGGGCGGGACATCATGTCGCTCCGGGAGTCCGAGTTGATCGAATTGCGCCGCTCCAAAATGGGAATGGTGTTCCAATCCTTCGGGTTGCTGCCGCACCGCACGGTCCTCGGGAACGTGGCGTTCCCCCTGGAGATGCGGGGACAGGACAGGCACACCCGCCGCGGGCGCGCCCTCGAGATGGTCCGCCTGGTGGGGCTGGAGGGGCGCGAGGATTACTTTCCCCGGGAATTGTCGGGCGGCCAGCGGCAGCGCGTCGGCATCGCCCGGTCCCTGGCCATCGAACCCGACATCTGGTTTTTGGACGAGCCCTTCTCGGCCCTCGATCCGCTGATCCGGCGCGAGATGCAGGACGAGTTCCTGCGCCTTCAGAAGATGCTGGGCAAGACCATCGTTTTCATCACGCACGATTTCGACGAGGCCCTCCGGCTCGCCGACCGCATCGCGATCATGAAGGACGGCGCGATCGAGCAATGCGACACTCCCGACGCCGTGGTTATGAACCCGGCCACGGAGTATGTGCGCAGGTTCACCGAGGACATCGGCAAGGCCCGCGTGGTGCGCGCCCGCGGCCTCGCGCGTCCGGTCGAGGGAACGCCTCCCGAAGGCCCCCCGGTGGACGGCGGCGCCACGATCCAGGAACTCGCGCGCCAACTGGTCAACGAGACCCGCGAGTTGATTCCGGTTTCCGACCCGTCGGGCAAGGTGGTCGGCGCCCTGCGGCGCGGCGAGGCCCTCGATCTTCTTCTGGGGTCCGGATGACGGCGGCGGCCCCGCCCCGCCGCGCGGATCGGCGGAATTCCGTTCCGGCGCTCCTCGTGGCGGCCGGGGCCGCCCTGATGGCCGCGCACGCCTTCGGCGTCCTGCCCGCGTGGCTGCACCGCGTTCCGGAGTCGTCGATTCCACCCACGGCCGAGGCGCTCGACGTGGCGTTCGCCTTCGTTCAGAACGATCTCGGCCTCATTCATCTGACGCGGTTCATCGCCGAGGGCCCCCTGGAGTTCATGCTCGACGCCACGGCCAACCTGCTCCACGGCAAGCGGCGCTGGCCCAATCTCGGCCCGATTCCGTGGACGGCGGTCGCGGCGGCGGCGGCGGTCCTGGGCTATTGGCTCGGCGGCTGGCGGCTGGCCGCG
>JANQKA010000692.1 GCA_028281405.1 Hasllibacter sp.
AGGAGTGGAGCTCACCGACCTCTCGGCCCTGGAGACCCCGCCGCCGCGCACGCGGTCCACCATGGGGGAATTCGACCGCGTTCTCGGCGGCGGGTTGGTGCCCGCCTCCGCCACCCTCGTCGGAGGCGACCCGGGAATCGGCAAATCAACGCTGCTTCTTCAGGCCGCCGCGAAATTCGCCGAGACGGGACTCCACGTGATCTACATTTCCGGCGAGGAGGCCACGGCGCAGGTTCGGATGCGCGCCCACCGCCTGGGCCTCGCGGACGCGAAGGTCAGGCTGGGCGCGGAAACCTCGCTGAGGGACATCCTGACCACCTTGGACACGGAAAAGCCGCATCTCGCCGTCGTCGACTCCATCCAAACGATCTGGTCGGACACCGTCGAAAGCGCTCCCGGCTCCGTCAGCCAGGTCCGGACCGCGGCGCACGAGCTGACGGCGTTCGCGAAGCGGTCGGGGACGGCGGTGGTCCTGGTGGGCCATGTCACCAAGGACGGCCAGATCGCGGGCCCGCGCGTGGTCGAGCACATGGTCGACACGGTGCTGTATTTCGAGGGGGAGCGCGGCCACCAATTCCGCCTCCTCCGGGCGGTGAAGAACCGATTCGGCCCCGCAGACGAAATCGGCGTGTTCGAGATGACCGGATCCGGCCTCGCGGAGGTTCCGAATCCCTCGGCGCTCTTCCTGTCCGAGCGCGAGGAGCCCGCTCCCGGTTCGGTCGTGTTCTCGGGAATCGAGGGGACGCGGCCGGTATTGGTGGAATTCCAGGCCCTCGTCGCGCCGTCCTCGCTCAGCCAGCCGCGCCGGTCGGTGGTGGGCTGGGATCAAAGCCGGCTGGCGATGATCCTCGCCGTTCTGGAGGCGCGCTGCGGAATCGCCTTCGCCGGGGTCGATGTCTATCTCAACGTCGCGGGCGGGATGCGGGTGAACGAGCCGGCGGCGGACCTCGCCGCGGCGGCGGCGCTCCTGTCGGCGCGGGGCGACTCCGCCCTTCCGGCCGAGACGGCCGTGTTCGGCGAGTTGTCGCTCAGCGGAGCCATCCGTCCGGTCGCGCAGGCGGAAAACCGCTTGAAAGAGGCCGGAAAACTTGGTTTTAGCGAGGTCATCGCGCCGAAGGGCGCGGAGAAGTCCGGCGGGCGCGGGCCAAGGGTGCGGGAAATGCCCGACCTGGCCCATTTCGTCGGGGAACTGTTCGGCGCGGGATAGCGGAGAAGCACGAGATGCAATTCACACTTTTCGACGGCGGCGTCGCATTCGTGATCGCCGTCTCCGCGCTTTTGGCGTACTCCCGCGGATTCGTGCGCGAGGCGATGTCGATAGCGGGCTGGGTCGGCGCGGGCGTCCTCGCGTTCCTGTTCGCGAACGACGCCGTTCCCCTGGTCAGGGAGATCCCCTTCATCGGCCCCCGCATGCTGGCCGACAGCTGCGAGCTTTCGGTGATCGCCGGCTTCGCGGCCGTGTTCGCGCTCTCGCTCGTGGTCGTTTCGTTTTTCTCGCCGCTGCTCTCGAGCGTCGTACAGCGTTCCTTCCTCAACGGACTCGACCAGGGCATCGGCCTGCTCTTCGGGGCGCTGCGCGGCATCCTCCTCGTCGCCGTCGGGCTTCTCGCCTTCGACAGGGTCGTGGCGGCCGAAGCCATGCCGGCGGTCAACGGGAGCCGTTCGGCGGAGGTGTTCGAGCACCTGCGCGAAAACATGGAGGAACAGGTGCCTTCCGACCTGCCCGACATGATCTCGGGCCTCTACGGGGAACTGGTCGGCGACTGCATCGCCCCTCCCGGCACCAATGTCTGACACCGGGGAAACCGACCCGCCCATCCGCGCCGGTCATCCGGCCACGGAAGCGACGCCCACCACTCCGGGCCCGGGACGCTTCCGACTCCGTCCCGTTTCCGGCGGTC
>JANQKA010000696.1 GCA_028281405.1 Hasllibacter sp.
CGAGAAAGTCAGCGTCTGATCGGCATCGGTGTCCTCGAACCATTCGCCCGCGTTGATCGGAGAAGCCAGGACCGCTCCGGTTGTCAAAAGCATCCGACCGGTTGGAACGGCCGCCGTTGTCGTCGGAGCGGCGTTCGCCTCGATTCGCAGGACGTGTTCGACGGAAGCTCCGTGCTCGTCGATTGCCTTGACCCGGACCGTGGAGTCGGCGGTTCCGGTGTACGTGCCTCGAATCTCGCCGCTGTCCGGGTCGAGATACAATCCCGTTCCGTTCAAATCGTTCGGGTCGGCCAACGAATAAGTCAACGCCGCGTCGGCGTCGGTGTCGCGGAACCACCCGCTCAGGGGGAGGCGGATACTCATATTCGCGCCCGCCATCAGTATCATCGCGCCGGCAGGAGCGGCCTCCGTTGTCGTGGGAGCGGCGTTCGACGTGATTTCGAGGGCGTGTTCGACGGCGGCGCCATGCGTGTCGGCGGCCCTGACGCGGACCATCGCGTCCGCGACTCCGATGAACGGGCCGGTGATCCGGCCGCCCCGCTCATCGATGCTCAGTCCGGTGTTTTCCGCGCCAATAAGGGAATACGTCAGCGTCTGGCCGGCGTCGGGATCCGTGAACCACGCGGCCGCCTCTATCGGGAGGTTTTCACCCGTCCCGGTGGTCAGCGCCACGCCCGCCGGCGGGGTTCCGACCACCATGGGATCCCGGTTCGCCGCGACGGCGATCGTGAATTCCCACGTGCCCTCGCCTCCCCTCGCGTCGGTCGCCGTCACCCTGATGACGATGTTCCCGGTGCTGTCCGGAGTTCCCGACAGCATCGATCCCGTAAGCGTCAGCCCCGCGGACGACAATTCGGCCAAGGCCCCACCTTCTCCGACGACCCACGCCGCGAAGGTCAGTTCCGCGTCGTCGCCGTCGGGATCGTCGAATCCGGCGCGGAGATCGATGGGGGACGCCAGCGCCACGCCTTGTGTCGCCGTCAAGTCGTTGAGCGGCGTGCCGGATCTTTCGGGATCCATGTTCCGCGGTTGCGCGGACGGCGCGTCGGGGGAAATGAGGATCCTGTGCTCGATCGATGGAGCGTCCTCTCCCGTGCCGTTGGAGACGGTCGCGATGGCGACCACGTCCTCCGACCCGCTGAACGTGCCGGATATGAGGTTGGTGTCGGGATCGAAGATCAAGCCGCTGTCGTCCCGCGTGAATTCCACCATGTACGCCAAGTCGTCATCGCCATCCGGATCCACGAATCCCGCGGCCACGTCGATTTCCCGGATCGCCACGCCCTCCTCCGCGATCCGTTCGAACTCGATATCGTCGGTGAACAAGGGAGTCCCCGCGGACGTGTCGGCGGTCACGGTGAAGGTCATCGAGGCGGAGTCGCCACCGGCGTTGGTGGCGGTCACGGTGACCATCATGGATCCCGGATTTCGAACGGCGCCCGAAATTGTGTTCGATTCGGCGTCGAAGGTCAGGCCGCTGTCCTCGATCCCCGCGACGGTGAAGGTCAGCGGGGCGCCGTCCTTGTCCCTGAAGTAGCCGGCGGAGAGATTGATGGGAAGCATCTCGGAGCCGGGCGCCAGTGTCAGGTTCCCGATGGAGGAGGTCGGGACCACCGGCGCGGTGGTTCCGGCGCGGTCTCCGGCGTCCCCGGCAGGGTTTTCGTTTCCGCCGCCGTCCGCTCCACACCCGGACAGGGCTCCGAGCGACGCCGCGACGCCCGCGGCCATGCCGGGGGCGATGCGGCCGCTTTTCCCGCCGGTCCTCGATTCGTTGTTTGGGAAGGGAAGAAAATCGTCACGCATACTCGTTCTCCGTCTTCACTCGTTTTCGGCGTCAAGCGCCGGAACATCCTCCTCGGGCGATCCAACCCTGATCACCCTTCCCATACATTGTATTGAATTTTTCACGAAATATCAAATTTATTTATACTTGAATCAAAGGGGAGGAGGGAGGTGGCCCCGGGCCGATCATCCGGATTGTGGCGTGCGTGAGGGGCGGACCGGCGCGCCGGGGCTTCGGGCGATGCCGCATGATGAGGGCTGGAACGCCCGACATGCGTTTCCGCCGGGAGGGCCGGACAGGCCTGTCAGGTCTCTTGTAGGCCCCATTCCCGTCACCGCGGGTCCGCGCCACGCGCCGACCGCGCCCGGAGAAATTCCGGTGACCCCGTTGGACCCCGCGCGGGACGCTGGTTCCCCTGCGGAGTCCATGGAGGGTGTCGTCCGGGATGAACGCGGAACCCGTTCCGCGTCCCCGGAGCCGGCGCGGAGGAGACGGAAGGAGGGAAACGCGTCCCCGCCCCGGACGCGGATGGGATGCGTGGACGGCGTCGATTTCCTTGGACGGCTTCCTCCGCCTGCGGCGGTTCCGCGGTCCGGGCCGGACCACGGAGAAATTGTCCGGTCGCCAATTCGACCAATCAGGGGGAGTGTCATCCGGAGTCTCCCGACCGCGGCCGGACGGCGCGGTCGGGCGAATTCGGCGCCGTCGACGCATTCGAAGGGCTCCGTGGCGCGGGGCCCCCACCCGCCATGTCAGGAGACGGCCAACCGCCCCGCCCCGCCGTGGAATGCTCCGCCGCCGCGCCACACGGTCATCGTGTCGGGCCCGACCACGTCAACGCTTTCGAGTTCGAAACGCTCCGCGTCCCCGAGCGCGGCCACGGAGAGGGAACCGACCCCGGGAAGCCCTTCCGCCCCCAGCGCGAGGCCCGCTCCGAAATGCGCCAGGCGGTCGACCACGCCCGCCCGCAGCAAGGAAGCCGCCAGCGTCCCCCCTCCCTCGCACAACACCCGGGTCAGCCCCCGCGCTCCGAGGGTGGCCAACAGCGATTCGGGATCGAGATATCCATCGGCCGCGGTCGGAATCTCGATCAATTCCGCACCGGCCCCGAGCCAGGCCGCGCGCCTTTCCTCCCCCGCCTCCGGAGCGTGGCAGAGCCAAACCGGGGAGTCGCGGGCGGTGCGCCAGAGCGCGCCTTGGCGCGGAACATCCAGCGACGCCGACGCGACCACGCGCACCGGTTGTCGAACCCGGCCGAACCCGCGCGCGGTCATCGAGGGGTCGTCGGCCCTCGCGGTTCCGCCCCCGACGAGAACCGCGTCGTGCGACAACCTCATGCCGTGGACCCGGCGCCGGGCCTCGGATCCGGA
The DNA here is from genome assembly GCA_028281405.1 of Hasllibacter sp. GTDB lineage: Bacteria > Pseudomonadota > Alphaproteobacteria > Rhodobacterales > Rhodobacteraceae > JANQKA01. The sequence goes on from JANQKA010000696.1 coordinate 3,154, forward strand.
GATCCACCGGCTCTCCCCCGAAGCGGTGGCGATCCGCCCGTCGAGCGAGGTCGCGAGCTTCAGGGTGAGCATCGGGCGGCCCAGCGACGTCCGCGACAGGAACCCCCTCTGGAGGTGGGCGGCTTCGGCTTCCAAGACGCCGGTTTCGACTTCGACCCCGGCCTCGCGCAGGCGGGTCAGGCCGCGCCCGGAGACGCGGGGGTCGGGGTCGCCAAGGGCCACCACCACACGCGCGATTCCGGCGGCGATCAATCCATCCGCGCACGGCGGCGTCGCGCCGTGGTGGGCGCAGGGTTCGAGCGTGACGAACGCCGTCGCTCCCGCCGCCGCGTCCCCGGCGGCCGCGAGGGCGGCGGCCTCCGCGTGCGGGCGGCCTCCGGCGGCGGTGCGGCCGCGGCCGACCACCCTGCCCTCCCTCGTGATCACGCAGCCCACCGCGGGGTTGGGCCAGACTTCCCCCAACCCGCGCCTCGCCAAGTTCAACGCGGCACGCATCCACCGCGCGTCGCCGTCCATGGAATCACCTTTTGCGCTTCCGCGGGCGCAATTCGTGGACGAATTCCTCGAAATCGTTGGCCCCTTGGAAATTCTTGTAGACGCTCGCGAAGCGCACGTACGCCACGGTGTCCATGCGCGCCAACGCCTCCATCACGATCTCGCCGACCACGCTGGATTCGATATCGCTTTCCCCGGAGCTCTCGAGGCGGCGGACGATGCCCAGGATCATCCGGTCCACCACATCGGGATTCAACGAACGCTTCCGGAGCGCGACCCGGATGGAGCGCTCCAGCTTGTCCCGATCGAATCTCTCCCGACGGCCATTGGCCTTGATGATCACCAGATCGCGCAGTTGGATCCGCTCGAATGTGGTGAAGCGGGCGTCGCAGGAAAGGCACATGCGGCGGCGGCGGATCGCGGAATTCTCCTCCGCCGGGCGGGAATCCTTCACCTGGGTGTCCGAGCTCCCGCAGAATGGGCAGCGCATTTCGGCCTCCTTTGTCTCTTGACCACCGCCACTATATGAACAACACGAGC
>JANQKA010000697.1 GCA_028281405.1 Hasllibacter sp.
GGGAGGCGATGTGCCCGAAGGCCGATTCGACCTGCGCGGACGCGAAGTCGGCCAGCGCCTTGGCGTAGTCGGACGGCTCCTCCTTGACAGCGGCGACGCCGCCCATGTGGGAAAGCGTGTCCTTTGTCCACTGGGACGAGATCCCGGCGGACCGTCCGGCGGCGTCGAGCGCCACCTTGGAGAGCTTCTCGCCGAACCGGGCGTTCGTCGCGAACATCTCCCGCATCGCGGCGGTGTCGAGCGGAGTCGCGCCGATCATGTCGGTCAGCGCCTTGGTGAAGTCGTTCCGGTTGGCCATCTCTGGCTCCTTTCGTGTTTGCCGCCCCGGCCCTCGAAGAGAGGCCGTATGCGTCGTTGGTGTCGGGGGAGGTATATTTGCCGCGCCGCAGCAATTCAACAGGAATTGCCGCGCCGCGGCAAAAAAAAATCGAACGGCGCGGGAATTCGCGAATAGGCAAGCCGGCAAGGCGATTCGGATGGCGCCGAGCCGCAAACCTTCCGCTCCCGGGGAGCGGAGCGGGGCGGCGGAATTCGAGCGAATCGTCCGTGACCGCGGCCGGAGAATCGAACGGGCCGATGGGTGGCCGGAGCGATTCGAAACGACCCGGCGATTCGACGGCTTCCGTCCACCCGTTCCGGGCGGAGAAGGGCCGTACCCGTCCCACGGCCGAGGCGGGGGAATTCGCTCCGCCGCGATGCGCCCCGGGAGCCGGAATGGAGACGTCCTCCGCGGCGGTCCAGGACGGACGCCCCCGGCCCGCCTGGCCCGTCCGGGGCGGACGACACCCCGATGCGGCGCGCACTTGATTTCGGCGCGCCTGACGTCGCCTTGAGCGGCCATGACCAATCGCGAATTCATCCCCGGTTCGGCGAGACGGTTCGCGTCATCCAACGAAACGGGCGACGTCCGCGCCCCTCCGGAACCGATTTCGAAATGCGGTCGCCGCTCTTGGCGGAAAACTCCGGATGGTGTCCAAAAATCGCGCATCGCCCCCGAGCTCCGACCCCGCGCCGCGTTCCGAAGACGGTTGACGTGCCGCGCGGCCGAAGCCGGGTGGCGCGGGGGCGAAACGGCCCGGCTTGCGCCCGGAGTCCGCAACCCCTAGGAGAATCCGAATTCCACGCATCCACGCCCGGTTCCGCCGGGAATTCCGCCTCGGAGGACGCCATGCAGGTTGACGAATTATTGAACGAGGGGTTGAAACGCTCCTACCGAATCACCCTTTCCGCCGGAGATCTGGGCGACGAGATCGACAAGAGGCTGACCAAGGTGCAACCGACCATTGAAGTTAGAGGCTTCCGCAAGGGAAAGGTGCCGCTCGAGGTGCTCAGGAAGCGCTTCAGCGAAGCCATATTGCCCGAGGTCATCGAGGAAACCTTCGAGGAAGGTCTGCAGGATCATTTCAAGAACATGAACGACCGCATGGCGGGAACGCCGCGGGTCGAAATGCGGGAATACGGCGAGTGGAAGTGGGGCGAGGATTTCTTCCTCGACGTGTCCTACGACGTGATGCCGGATCTGTCCGGCGTCGATTTCTCCGGCATCAGCCTCGAAAAGCCAGTGGTGAAGGATGTCGAGGGCGAGGTGGACGACATGCTGCGGGAGATGTCGCATTCCCTCGTCGAAAAGGAGGGGGCCTCCGCGGAGGGCGACGAGGTGGTCGTCGACTTCACCGGCAGGGTCGACGGCGAACCCTTCGAGGACGGGGAAGCGGAGGACTTTCCATTGAAGATCGGGGCCGGAACTTTCCTTCCGGGTTTCGACGACCGCCTCGTCGGCCTTTCGGCGGGGGAAGTCAAGGAGGTCGAGGTGTCCGTTCCCGAAAGCCATTCGAATGAAATCATCGCGGGCAGGACCGTGGCGTTCACCGTGAAGGTCAAGTCGGTGCACACCCCCGTGCGCGTGGAAATCGACGACGAATTGGCCAATCGGCACGGCGCCGGAAACCTGGATGATTTGAGGAACAATATCCGCGGAGATCTGATGGCCGAATATACGCGCGACACCAGGAACCTCATGAAGCGGAAGCTGATTGAAGCGCTGGGGGATTCGATCGCAAGCGAAATGCCGCGGGCCTTGGTGGAAACCGAGCTGAGGAGGGTCGCGGGGGGATTCTCCGGTCCCGACTTGGACGGAGGCGGAGATCCGCCGGAGGTGGAAGCGACCGATGAGCAGTGGAAGCAGGCGGAGAACTTGGTGAAATACGGCCTTCTGATTTCGGAATTGGCCGACAAGAACGGAATAAGCGTCACCGAGGCGGAGGTGGAGCGGGTGGTGCTCGAACATTACGGCTCGGGCGAGGAAGGGACCGACAACCCCTCCGAGGCGCTTCGGGGAAACGAAAACCTGTTCGAAAACCTCAAGTCCTTGGCGCTGGAAGTCAAGGTGCTCGACCACATCTTCGAACTGGTGAACGTCGAGGAGAAAGAGATCGGATGGCGTGAGTTCGCCGAATTGATCGACGAATGATCATGCGCGCGCGGCGGGAGGAACGGACGAAAGTCGTGGACAGGAGGTCACGGAATGCGTCTGAGGGGAGCGGAGGAAATCCAGCCACGACCGATTTTGGGCCGCGTCGACAACTTGGGGTCGATGGGCGCATTCGCGCAATACTCCGCGTGTTTCCGAATATCAACGGGTTCGGACGAAGATGGGGGCGTTCCGGCAGCCCCTGACGGAATTGGGCCCGCGCGGAGCCTCAAGCGCCGCGCGGGCTCGGGAATGATCCTCGCTTGGGTTCGCGCGCGAATCAGGTTCTCCGTCCGTCCCCCGCGCCCATGTCGCGCGCGGGGGATTGA
>JANQKA010000713.1 GCA_028281405.1 Hasllibacter sp.
TCCCCGTAAGCGAATTCCGCGGAATAACGTCGATCGGGGAGGTCCAAGCGCCGGAATCGGATGTCGCGTCCCCTGCCCCGGTCCCGGCTTCCGCCGACGGCGCACCACGCGAGGAACACCTGAGTGGACCAGACCGGAATTCCATGAAACCGCAAGCGGTGAAAGCGCCCCCCGCCAACCGAGGCCCCGCGCGGAGGCCACGGCGATTGTCTCCGAACATTTGGGGCACCTCGCCCGGCTCGGCTTCACCACCTGGTGACAATCCCGCCACGGGAGGACCGGCATCGCCGGATTCGCCTCCACGACATTCCGGACGGTCTCCCGCGTGGCATGCCGCCTCCTCGCGGGGCCTCGGTTGGCGGGGGGCGCTCCACCGCTTGCGTTTTCATGGATTTCGGGCTGTCCCCCCGGTGTTCTTCCCGCGGTTGCGCCGTCGGCGGAAGCCGGGACCGGGAAGCTTGGATGAGATACCCGGATCCGATTCCCGCGCCCGGGGATCCCGGTCGGCACCGCTTCCGCGGAATCCGACGGCGGCGGCGGATTCGGCCCGTTCCCCGTGTCCGGCCCTTCCGGGACGCGGGCGAATCGTGCCTCAAGAATTCCTCCCCGCCGCCGACATCATCCTTGACCCGCACGGTCGGGGCCAAATCGAGCCCGTGGCAGCAGGAAACGGGGTGATCCGCGGACCCAGGCGGTTTGGAACCGGCGGCGCGGGTGGAGCGCGGAACGTGAAAGCGCCGGGTGGGCCGCGTCCGGCGAACGGGTCGGCTCAAGAGTACCCATGGTTTTCAGGTCCAGTCATTTGTTCAATTCCAAATCTCCTTCGCGTGCTTGCGCACCCGGCAGGGCCGTGGCCCGCGGACCCGCCGGCCCCCGCCGCAAGCCGCTGAATCCGCCCGTCCAATCTTGCGATGCCGCGGCGCGGGCGGCCCATGGTGGAAGTCGCCCCTTCGGGAGGATTCGGCGGGAACATCTCAGCTCCGTTCCCGCGTCTTTCCCGGCGGGGTTCCGGAACATGACGTCGCCCAGTTTGGCCCGCGGTTCTTCCTCGGGCGCGTCTCCCGTTCCCGATCGGTGGGAAGAACGATTCGGCGGGGCGGTCCCGCGTCCCGCCAACCCGGGAATGGATTGGCGTCAAGCAACCACGTCGCGCGAAACCGTCCCGGCACGGCGAAGCCGACCTTGAGAATACGCTCCCCGTCGCATATGGAGCGGGGGCCTTCGGAAAGGAACACATCTTGTCGAGCGGCGCGCGCAACGATGATTCCCGGGGGATCTTCCCGCGGGAACGATGGAGCAAATTTCCGGGGCGCTAATCACCGGGGTGAGCGGCGGCGTTGTTCGGTTCGCCACGTCCCTCGCCGACGGAATGTCAACCCGGACCATGATCTCGCGGATATCCGCGGAGAGGTTGCAAAAAAATCGGCCGGGTCAAGACCAGGACCGCGGCGTTCGAAGTCCGCGACGAATTTCTGATCCGGCGGATCGACGGAGTTTGAAATTCCCTGTCCGGGCGGGGCGACGCCAACCCGAATAACCGCCGACCGCTCCTCCAAATTAGAGTGGGGGCGGGAAGAACATGACCGGCGGCTCGATATTCTCCAGGAGGACGCCCCCCAATCCCGGGAAGCCTCTCTCCGAACGAAGAATCCGCCGAGGGGCCGAACAGGGCCATCCCGCGCATCCGCACGCGGCGCGCGCCCGAATCCGGCTCCGTCCTGTCTTTGTGGCAGTTCCTGGGGGGGCGCCGGTGGAGCGCGGTTACGAAACGTCTCCCCCGGACGCGCCGCCGATTCGCCCGGGCATGGGCGCGCGGGGCGACTCCCGCACCCTCATGCGACCCAATCCAGGCGGATCCCGACCTTGGTCGTCCAACCCCGCCGCCGCCGTTGGCCCGCTCCGCTTCGAGGAACGGTTCGCTTCCTCCGCAAACGGCGGCGAGGAGGTGAAGTTACCGTTTGACATTCGTCGGAGGGGGCGCCAGTCTTGGGGGAAACGCGGCGGTTGGTCCGTCGGCGACGCACGAAGGAGCAAGAAATGTTCGTGGGATTGA
>JANQKA010000757.1 GCA_028281405.1 Hasllibacter sp.
CCGCCGGGGAATCGGCGCCTCGGGATCGGTCATCATCTTCAACAGCAACTCGGCGCCGAACCGTCCGACGTTGAAATGCTGGACGCGGATGGTGGTCAGTCCGGGCGGGATCAGATGCAGGAACGGGAGGTCGTTGAAGCCCGTAACCGATATGTCCCCGGGGCAGGACAACCCTTTGTCCTTGAAGGCTTGGATGGCTCCGAGCGCGAGTCGGTCGTTGGCGCAGACCAGCGCCGTGAACCCGGGACGCGACTCGAGCAGCTCGACGGCGCAGCGGTAACCCTCGTCCTCGTCGAACCGGTGCGCGGGGACGATCTCCGCTCCCGTGATCGGTCCTCCGCGGTTCTCGAGATTCCGTCGGAAGACCTCGCGTCGCAGCCATCCGGTCGAGATGTGGTCGGGGCCGCCGAGATGCGCGATGGCGACGTGACCCTTGCTCTCCAGCAGTTCGAACACGAGCCGGATTCCCTCGGCGTCGTCGCTCAGCACGCAGGGGATCGACGAGCCTTCGACTTCGCGGTTCGCCGTCACGACGGGGACGCCTTCGTAGACGGCCTTCAGGATCTGCGGATCGTCGCGCAGCGCCCCGATGTCCAGAATTCCGTCGACGCCGCGCTCCAGCAGGATGTCCAGCATCTTCTCCTTGCGCTTCGGATCGTCGTCCGTGCTGACGATGATCGAGGCGTATCCCGCCTGCTCGAGGACGCCGTCCGCGCCCCGAACCATGGGAGCGTAGAGCGTATTGGTGATGTCGGGCAGCGTCACGCCGACGGTCATCGTGCGTCTGGTCCGAAGGCTTCTGGCGAGATTGTTGCGGCGGTAGCCCAACCGCTCGGCGGCGGCGCGCACCCGCCCCACAACCTCCGCCGAGAGCGAATCGCTGGTGGCCGGATCCAGGGCGCGCGACACGGTGGAGACATGGACACCGGTTTCCCGCGCCACGTCCTTAAGGGTGACCTTCCCGCCCATCCTGGGATCCCGGCAGTTTCACTCCAGCCCCGTATACTTGGGCGGTGAAGGCGGGCGCAAAAATGTTTGACCCGGCGCCGACTGGCCGCTAATCCATGCAAACGATTGCGAACGAATCATCCGAATCATGCGCAGGGGGCGCGGAATCATGGGAGGGCGGATTGGCGGACGAAGCTGGACACATCGGTGATTCGTTGCCGGCGACGGGGCGAATCACCCGGCCCGACGTCGACGCTCCGTCGCCGGGACGGCGGGTCGCCGCGGGATTCCGGACCAGCATTCCATCGGAATGCCGCCGGCCCCGGGTGTCGGCGGATTGGATGGACCTTCGCGTTCGAGCGATCGCCACTCCCTTGCGAAACAAGGGCATAACGCCTGGCGAACCGTCTCCAAGATGGGAGGAGGATCGAATCGGACATCGGTTTCGCCACCGCGTCCGGCAGAACTTCGCGGGTCGGATGACCCGCACGCCGTGGACCCGAGTGACCGGTTTCGGCGCGACTTCCGCGGGCATCCCGGGAGCCGGAGCGCGTCCGGGCCGACCCGGAGGGCCGGGAGAGGATGGCCGCTTGGCGGGCGCCGACCTAAACGCGAACGTTCGCACGGAATGGGCGATTCCCTCCCCGGGAGAGGCGGGTCCGCCAACATCGCCATGGAGGGAATCATGGGCGGCATGAAAATCGGATGGATCGGAATTGGCCGCATGGGGTTCCCCATGGCCGAGCGTCTGCTGAAGGCGGGACACGACGTCTCCATCTGGAACCGGACGCGCTCCAAGGCGGAGCCTCTGGCCGAACTCGGCGCCACGCTCGTGGACAACCCGTCCGACCTCGCCGGAGTCGACGTGCTCGCAACCATGGTTTCGACGGGCAAGGACGTCGAGCAGGTCTACTTCGGCGAAAACGGAGTGCTGTCGGGCGACAAAACGCCGCCGATCTTCCTCGACTGCTCGTCGATCTCGCAGGACCAGTCGGCGCACTTGCGCGCGCGCCTCGCCGACCGCGGGGCCGAACTGGTCGCCTCGCCGGTCAGCGGAAACGGCAAATGCGTCAAGGTGGGCAAACTCTCGGCCGTCTGCTCCGGACCCCGGGCGGCTTTCGAAAAGGTCGAGCCGGTGATCTCAACCCTCGCCCCCATGGGGGTGTCCTACGTGGGAGAGGGCGAGCTCGCGCGGTTCTGCAAGATTGCCCACAACATCTTTCTCGGAGTGGTGATCCAGAATTTGGCCGAGATCATCATCCTCGCGCAGAAGGCAGGCGTGCCGCGGCGCAACTTCCTGGATTTCATGAACAATTCGGTCATGGGGTCGATTTTCACCCGCTACAAAACAAACGCGCTGGTGAATCTGGATTGGACCACCACCTTCACACCGGAGCTCCTGCGGAAGGATTTGGACCTCGGGCTGGGCGCGGGACGGGCGCTCGACGTGCCGATGCCCGTCACGGCCGCGATGCGCGAGGCGCTGCAGGCGCATTTCGGCGCGGCGCGGACGCGGGACGACCCGGAAGATTATCTCCGGAAGGACTTCGCCGCCCTTTTGGAGACGGTGGCGTTGGGCGCCGGACTCAAACTCGAAAGCGAAAACTCGCCCTACCCGACGGGACTCGAGCCGCCGGAGGCCGGCGGATAGCCGCCGAAGGCGACCCCGCGCGCGGCACGTCGCCGGGCGCGGGATTCCGCGGGGGCGGCGACGTCCCCGCCATGAA
>JANQKA010000787.1 GCA_028281405.1 Hasllibacter sp.
GAAAGTCGGAACAGGGCTTCCGCGCTCGACCACGCCGCCGGGAATTCGCCTTCCCGGCAAGGCGTTCCGCACCATCTCGGGCCAACGTTCCGCACCCTCGCGGGCCACATGAATTCCATCAGGAGGAGAAACGCGTCGGCGACAGGCGTTCCGCACCCACGCGGGCCAACGTTCCGCACCCCCGCGGGCCACATGAATTCCATCAGGAGGAGAAACGCGTCGGCGACAGGCGTTCCGCACCCTCGCGGGCCAAATGGCCCAATCCGCCCGGCCACCTCCGCTTGGATTCGGCCATACCGCGCGAACCGGGAGAATCATCAAGATTCGAAAATTTTTTGGGATCGCCCACTGCGGCGCCGGGGGGAGCTGACCATGGGATCGACCTTGAGCAACGAATAGAACTCCAACGACTTGGAAGTGAACACTTCATCGGTTGATGATGGTGGTCGGCGCGCTTCAACGTATCCCGTCAATCTTCACGCGGCTCGCGCCCGCGAATCCATACCAAGCCGCCGGCGCTCCACCGAAACCCGTGGGCCTCCCCGTCCCCGCCCCGGTTGGTGGTCGGTTCCGCCCGACCGCCGCGGCGATTCACGTGGGAGGCCTCCGGTCGCCGGCTCCCCCCACGCTCACTCACTCGGGGGTGAAGGAGGCCGAGTGGCTCCGCGATTGATTTTGTGTGAATGGGTTGCCGAATCCGGAGCGCGGCCTGGTTTCCCCAAGGCAAGACCCGCGGCGGAATGAGGGAACGCCCCCGAGGAACCTCACCCGCCGAGGGCGTCCCGATGGGCATCCGCGAGTTCGGCCATCGATTTGAAGCGGAAGTCGCAGCGCGGCATTTCGCCAGGATGCATCGTCGCGCCGAAGCCCTCCTGGGCGTGACGGCGGTGGATCCAGCAATTCGCCAGGCCATGCCGGTTGGCCGGACCATGGTCGTGGAACATGCTCTCGGCCGTGTGCAGGATTTCTCCCTTTTCGACGCCCAGCGACCTCAGCTTCTCCAGCATGTATTCGAAGTTGCGGTCGGCGGGCTTGTAGGAGCCCACGTCCTCGGCGGTGTAGACCGCGTCGAATTCCACCCCGAGTTTTGCGTTCGACGCCATGAAACTCTCGTTGTCGACGTTGGACAGGATCACGAGCCTGAAGTGCCGCTTCAGCCGCCTCAGCGCGTCCGCGCTGTCCACGAACGCGGGCCAGTCCCCGACCGACCGCCCATAGGCGGAGCATTCCTCCGTGGTGACGGAAACGCCGAATTCCTCGGCCAACCGCTTGTACACGATTGGAAGCAGTTCCCGATAACGCATCCCGGGCGTCCAAGCTTGCTGGCTGGATTCGTGCCTGGCGTGGGCTTCGAGGATTTCGTCCCGCGAAGGCCGGGGATCGAAGCGTGAAGTCAAGGGCTCCAACCCCTCGATCATGCCGGTTTCCCAGTCGATCAGGGTGCCGTAGCAATCGAACGCCAGGACTTTGAAGTCGGTCAGTTTCACGGGATTCCTCCTTGCCCGAATCACCCCCGCCGCGCGTGTCCGGCGTTGCCGAGTTCGCCGGCGGCGCGGAAAACCCCACGGGGACGCCGCTGTTTCAGGTGTCCGAACGGCCGGGTCAAGTGGATCCCGATTTACGAAACCATCTCCCGGGCTTCGTCCGTTTCAGTCATCGGCGACGCCGATTCGTCCGCGCGCGTTCCCATCCCGCTCAAACCGCCCGCGGACCTCCCGCCGACACCGTCCGCCGCGACCGCCCGGCAGCGCAAAGGAGACCGGGAAGTAGATTGGCCGGATGGGCAGGAATTCGTTGGGTTTCACCTCCTTCCACGGGTCGTCGGAAGATGTCCGTTTACCTTCGAGACTCCGCCACTCCCCGCTCCGCTTCCCCCGGGCCTCCGTTCCTTGGCGCGCCGCTTCCTTCGCACCGCCGGCGTCGCCGGAATTCACCCGCTCGCCCGTCTCCCACGGTCACGCCCGCGCGCGGCCGAGACGGGGAAGCTTATTGGCCGGAAGGACAGGAAATCGCCGCTATCAATCCCCTTCCTCGGGTCGGCGTAGGACTCCCGCTTCCCTCCGCGCCACCGGCCCTTTCCGCACCGCTTCCCCCGGACGACCGATTCTTCACGCGCCGCTTTCCACGCACCGCCGGCGTCGACGGAATTCACCTCTCGCCCGTCTCCCCAGGTCACGCCCGCGCGCGGCCGAGACGGGGAAGCTAATTGGCCGGAAGGACAGGAAATCGTGGAAATCAATCCCCTTGCTCGGGTCGGCGAAGGACTCCCGCTTCCCTCCGCGCCACCGCTCAATTCCGCACCGCTTCCCCCGGACGACCGCTTTTTCACGCGCCGTTTCCATCGAACCGCCGGAGTCGCCCGAACACACCCGCTCCCCCGAACACTGAGGCTCCGCCGCGTCGCCGGCGACTTCACGTATCCACGAC
>JANQKA010000801.1 GCA_028281405.1 Hasllibacter sp.
CGGCGGCGCGGCATTGGCGTCGGACTTCCCGGGCGTCGAGGGAATAGAGCACCGGCGGTTTGATGGAATCGCCGGCGCAAGCCGCGTGAAGTTCAACGCGAAACGTTGATGTGCGCCGACCACCGTCGTCAACCGATGTAGTGTTCACATCCAAGTCGCCCGCGCTCTACTTCCGGCGGCCGAGAGCCCAAACATTTTCCGGTCAATCGAGCATTGAACAATCTTCCACGTTGTTCCATCTTCATTCGCCCCCGTCGGAACCGGCCCGCTTGTGCGGCCTCGCCGGGCGGGAAAGCCTTCGCCGCACCCGCTTCGCCGCCCCCTCCGGTCGGGAGCGGCGGCCCGGTGGCGGAAATCGAAATCTTGGCGGGCGTGGGGTGAACATCCTAAACGGGCGAGGCTTCGGCGGCCGGGTCTCGCGAATTCGACGCGCCGGGTGATTTCTCCTGGTGTTCAAATCCAGTGACGATTTCAATTCTCGGTCTCCTTCACGCGGTGAAGTGTTCGGCGGATGGGGACCGCGGACGGCGGCGGCAAGTTCGCGGCGGATCGGGATATGGGATTGGAGCGACACCGGCATGCGCGAACGATCATCTCCTTGGAGATTCGTCGAACAATGCCGGCAGAACCGGGTGCGGCCGACAATCAATTCCGGTGGTTTCGCGATGCCATTCCGTGGAGGCGGCCTAGTGATCACAACCTCTCCGCTCCGCGGTTCGGTTCGCCTCAACCGACGGCTTTCTCTCGTTTCTTCCGCCGTCCCGCCCGCCTTTCGCACCGCTAGGTCCGCCGTCTCCTCCGGCGAGCATCGGGGGGCCGAGTCTCCATGAAGTCGATGACTTTCAGAGTGACTCAGGCAATCTCCCGGTCCAAAAACCGATAACCGCGTACGTGGCCGGCGCATGGCTTGGATGCACTGACGCCGTTACATGCGCCTCGAGTCCATACCCTCGTCGAAAATCTTTCGCCGCGAGTCCATACCCTCGTCGAAAATTGTTCGCCGCGAGTCCATGCCCTCGTCGAAAATTTTTCGCCGTGAGTCCAAGCCCTCGTCGAATATTTTTCTCCGCGTGTCCATACTCTCGTCGAAAATTTCTCTCCGCGTGACCATTCCCTCGTCGAAATCCCCGCTCCGGGCTTCCATCCTCTCGTCGAATTCCCTATTCCGAGTGTTCATCCTGTCCGTGAATTCCCCGTCCCAGGCTTCCATCCTCTCGTCGAATTCCCTTTTCCGTGTGTTCATCCTGTCTTTGAATTCCCCGTCCCGGGCTTCCTTCCTCTCGTCGAATTCCTTGTTCCGAGCGTTCATCCTGTCCGCGAATTCCCATCCTCGCGGGTCCGCCCTCTCCGCGCGTTCCCTGCGCCGCTCTTCAGTCCTTTCGGCTCGTTCCCTGCGCCGCTTTTCCGTCCATTCGGCTCGTTCCCTGCGCCGCTTTTCCGTCCATTCGGCGCGTTCCCTGCGCCGCTCTTCCGTCCACTCGGCGCGTTCCCTGCGCCGCTCCTCCGTCCACTCGGCGTATTCCATGCGAAACGTGTCCATCCTGTCCGAGGATTCCTTGCTTTGCGTGTCCATCCTGTCTGAGAATTCCTTGCGCCGCGCGTCATGCCTGGCGAAGGCCTCCCTGGCGAAGGCCGCGTCCATCTTGTCGGAGAATTCCATGCTCTGCGCGTCCATCCTGTTGTTGAAGTCCCTCCGCAACTCCTCATGCCGATCATGATATTCCTTTCGCGACGCATTGTCCAGTTTACGATAGTAATTCAGCCGGTCATAGAATTTTTTATCATGCATTTCTTGGTTCTTTCGGACTTGCCAATCGAAGTACCACAGCACGCTGGCGTAAAATATCGCGGTTAAGGCGATCACGCCGATTCCACTCCACTCCCAAGAGAACCCGAGTGCGGGAGATTGGCCAAGGGCGGAAACGCCCGAATTCGCTGAGACCGCGGAGTCGACTCCGCCTGCGGAAACGGCCGCGGCCGCGGGGGCCGTCGCCCCGGACCCGCCGGCGGAAGCGCCAGCCAAGGCGGCGGGGGGGAAGTCCATGAACCACTGCATGATGTGGGTCAGGATTGTGGGAATGAAATCGTACATCTCGCCTCTCTACGTTTGCGCGCATGTCTCATCGCACATTCATTCCCGCGGCTCAAGCCCAAAAGCGCGGAAAATCCCCCGCGCGGCGGCGGACCGGACCTGGAGCGGAAAATTCCCGGCGCGTCGACCGTATTACATGGGTCCGTCCCGTCCCGCCCCTCGATGTCCACGGGGCGCCACGGCGAACCGGTCGTGACCGACCGGGACGGCGCGATGCCCGAAGATCCCGCTGGAGACGAGCCGGCCGGACGTGGCCCGGGAGACGACACGACTTTCGGCGACCCGGCAAGGCTCTCGGCGGGCCGATTCCGCCCCCGCCCCTCCACCCGTCGGTGGGGTTGGTTCCGAACGGGTGGGCCAGGGCCCGAGGACATTGATTTCCAGGCTTCCAACATCCCCACGAGCCACCACGGTCTCGGATAAGCGGGGCGCGTGGCCGCCGTCGGCCTTGACGAATCTCTCCGCGCTTGCCTTTTTCCTTGGACTTCACGATGAAATTCCCGACCTGGCGACGCATTTCGCGCATCCCGACATCGTGATCCCCCGTGTATTCGGCTGGATTCGGGACGACCACCACCTTCATCCCGGGATTCAGCTCTGGGAGTTTGTCCACCGGCCGGTCGGGTCGCGCGCCCCGTCCGCGATGAATTCTTCGAACGGGACGCCTTGGATCGGCGCTTCGACCGCCACGGCCCGCGCGCTTGTCCGGGGATCGGCGCGAAATAGACCAACTTGCCGTGCGCGGCGGTCGGCACGGCGGTTT
>JANQKA010000811.1 GCA_028281405.1 Hasllibacter sp.
GGCCTCCCGGTGACCCGGCGGCGGGCCGCGTCCGTCCCCTACGCACGGATATCCGACCGCGCGGGGTGATTCGGAACATGGAGCATCCGTGTGGCGCACACGCAATCACTCTCTTCCCGCCGCTTGTCGACGCCTCCCCGTCCCGACAAGTGGCGGCGTTCCCGTATACCCGGGAACCGCCGCCGTTATCGGATAAGACCCCGTTCGGGGATGGGACTCGATCAATGCCCCCGCGAACCGGGGACGAAGCGGGCGTGGGCGGAAGCCGCCCCGCCATTGGCGTTGTCGGCCAATCAGCCGCGGCCGAAGCGGTGCCACAGCCAGATGAAGAGTGCTTGCATCACCATGTGCATGGTCTCCTTGATTCGCGGCGCGGTGATTCGCGCCGCTACCGGAGCCTCGGTTGCACAATCCAATTTGCCGTGTCAATCACATTTCTCAATCTTTTTCTCCCACCATGACGGTGGATGCTTGATATCGGTTCGACGGTCGGGCGCGCCCGTCCCATCGGCGCCGGGAATCCCGCCGCACGGGGTGATTCGCGAAATGTGGACCACGCCCGGTGTCGGATTTCCGGCGGGGCCGGCCCCGGCCGGGGAAGATACCGGGCCGCGGTGGCGCCCTGCTGCCCGAAGGCGTACCGCGCCCGCCCTTTCGCGCCCGGAACCCGCGTCGCGGGGTGATTCGGAATACGGGGAAATCCAACCGTGGGAATCCCCGCGAACCCGGCCGGGCGGGACCGCCGGGCCGCCCCTCGGATTTCCGGCGCGCCGGGCCGACTCTTCCGTCGAACCTGGCGGCGTCACCCGCCGATCAGCGAGCGGGCGGCTTGGGCCACAGCCTCCGGGGTGATGCCGAATTTCTCGAACAGCACACCCGCCGGGGCGGACGCGCCGAAGCCGTCCATTCCGACGAACGCGGCCTTGTTTTCGCGGCCGCGCTGGCCGACCAGCCATTGATCCCAACCCTGGCGCACACCGGCCTCGACCGCGACGCGGACCGGGCCGGGAGGCAGAATCCGGCGTCGGTAGGCGTCGTCCTGCGCGGCGAACAGTTCCCAGGAAGGCATCGAGACGACGCGGGTTCCGATCCCGTCCTTCTGCAGAAGGTCGCGCGCGGCCAGCGCGACATGCGCTTCGGAACCGGACGCGATCAGGACCGCCGCGCGTTTGCCCTCGGCCTCGGCGAGCACGTAGGCGCCCCGCGCGGTCAGATTCGCCTGCTTGTGCTCGAGTCTGACGATGGGCACGCCCTGACGGGTCAGGGCGATCACGGTCGGGGTGTTCCTGGATGTCAGCGCCAGTTCCCACGCCTCCGCCGTTTCCACCGCGTCGGCGGGCCGGATCACCGTCAGGTTCGGCGTGGCGCGCAGCATGGCGAGATGCTCGACGGGCTGATGGGTTGGCCCGTCCTCGCCCAACCCGATGGAATCGTGGGTGAGCACATAGGTCACCGGCGCGCCCATCAGGGCTGACAGGCGGATCGCGGGACGCATGTAGTCGGCGAACGCCATAAAGGTGCCGCCGTAGGGCTTGATGCCCCCGTGCAGGGCCATGCCGTTCATCGCCGCCGCCATGCCGTGTTCCCTGACGCCGTAGTGCACGTGACGCCCGCCCCGGTTGCCGGGGGCGTGGATTCCCAAGCCGGTGGTCATGGTGTTGTTTGACCCGGTCAGATCGGCGGACCCGCCGAGGGTTTCCGGCATGATCGGGTTGATCGCTTCGAGCGCCTCTTCCGAGGCTTTGCGGGTCGCGACCTTCGCGCCTTCCTCCGACGCCACCTTCTTGATGGCGCGCACGAACGGAGCGAGCTTCTTGGGAGGTTCGCCGGTCCATTCGCGCTCCCATCGAGCGCGCTTCGCATCGGGCAGGTTCTCCAGGCGCGACCGCCACGCCTCGCGTTCGGGAGCGCCGCGGCGTCCCGCCGCCTCCCACCATTCCTTTATGTCCCCGCCGACCTCGAACGGAGCGAAATTCCAGCCGTACGCGGCCTTCGCGTCGCGGATCAAATCCGCGTCGGTCAGGGCGCCGTGGCCCTTGGCCGTGTCCTGGGCCGACGACCCGATGGCGATGTGGGTTTTCGCCGCGATCATCGTCGGGCGGGTGGTTTCGGCCTTCGCCTCTTCGATCGCGCGGTCGATGTCGACCGGATCGTGGCCGTCGCAGGAGACGACATGCCACCCGGAGGCGTCGAAGCGTTTCATTTGGTCGGTGCGGTCGGCGAGGGAGACCTCGCCGTCGATGGTGATGCCGTTGTCGTCGAAGAACACCGTGAGTTTGCCGAGCTCATGGCGGCCCGCGAGCGCGAGCGCCTCTTGGCTGACGCCCTCCATGAGGCAGCCGTCGCCGGCGAACACCCAGGTGCGGTGATCGACGATTTCCCCGCCCCACCGGGCGCGCAGCGCCTCTTCCGCCATGGCGAAGCCGACGGCGTTGGCCAGACCCTGGCCGAGCGGGCCTGTGGTGGTTTCGATCCCCTTGGCGTGGCCGTATTCCGGATGGCCCGCGGTGTTCGATCCCCACTGACGGAAATTCCCGATCTGCTCCGGCGTCATGTCCTCGAACCCCGCGAGGTGGAGCAGCGCGTAGAGCAGCATGGAACCGTGGCCGTTCGACAGGATGAAGCGGTCGCGGTCGGGCCAATCGGGATCGGAGGCGTCGAATTTCATGTGCCGCCCCCAGAGCACGGTGGCGATGTCGGCCATGCCCATCGGCATTCCGGAGTGGCCGGAGTTGGCCGCCGCCACCGCGTCGAGCGCGAGGGCGCGGATCGCAGTGGCCCGCATCCAGTGATCGGGATGGGCGGCGCGTAGGGCGGAAATGTCCAAAACCGGGCTCCTTGTTCGCGGGGGTCGCGCGGCGTGATAACAGCATGGCGGGCGCGCGCAAGCGATCGCGGGAAAAAGGGAAGCAATCGACGGCGGGATCGGTTAGATTGCCCGGGTGTGCCCCTCGGCGAACCGCGGCGGGGAGTGAGCGTGACGATGGCAAGGGAGAACGGTTGGCATGTCCGATTTCGAAGAATTGGAAAGGCGGCTTTCATCCGCGTTGGACCGCATAGGCGCGATCGTCGACCGCGGCGGCGCGGTTCGGGAGGCGACCGGGGATTCCGGGGCCGAGGCGGCCAAGGTGAAGGAATTGGAGGCCGAACTGGCCGCGGCGAGGGCGGCGGCGGCGGAAGCCGAAAAACGGGCGGAGGCGGCGGAAGAGGCGCTGGCCGGTTCGTCGGGCGCCTCCGCGGAGACGGACGGCGGCGGCCCGCCGGGGGATCCGGGCGTGGACGGGGCTTCCGGGGAAAGCCTGCGCCGGCTGCTCGCCGTCAACCAGAAACTCCGCGACAACAACCGCGAACTGAGGGAACTCAACCGCAATCACGTCGGCGACCCCGATCTCATCAACGCGGCGGCATTGACGGAATTGGACGCGTTGAAGGCGGCGCGCCAAGCCGACCGCGACGAGTTGGAGTCTTTGATCCGCGAGCTGACTCCTTTGGCCGGGGAGGGGTGAGATGGCGCAGGTGGATGTGAGGGTCGAGGTGGCCGGACGGACGTATTCCGTCACGTGCGAGGAAGGTCAGCAGAAGCGCCTTCGGGCCGCGGCGAAGCTTCTGGACACGGAGGCGAAGGCGTTCTCGACCGGGAAGGGCAGGGCGCCAAGGGAGATGGTGCTCCTGATGGCCGGCCTCGTGCTGACCGACAAGTTGAGCGCCGATCTTTCGCGGGCCGAGGGCGAATTGGCCAAGGCAAACGCGGGGATCGAAGGGTCGACCGGCGCGGACGGTCCGTCGGCGGCGAATCATGATGGACGGTTGCTGGAGATCACCGAACGGGCGGAGGGAATCGCCGACCGGGCGGAAGCCGGGTCGGAATAGGATCCGGCTCTTGGGAAACCGCCGATTCGCGGCGGGGGCGGCGCGGCCGAACACCGCCGGAGTGAAGGGCGCGGGGGTTCCGGTTCATCCCGCGGGACGGTCCTCCAACCGC
>JANQKA010000836.1 GCA_028281405.1 Hasllibacter sp.
GGATGCTTCCCGCCGCGTAGGGAGCCTTGGACAGAACCAAGGCGGCGTCCTCCTTCCCGGCGTCTGTCAGCACGGCCGCGTCCGCTCCGGGTTCGCCGCCAAGCACGCGCCATGTGTCGAATCCCATCGACGCGACATAGGCCAGGTAGTCCACGAACGGACGGGAACTCATCGCGCCCACAAGGATCACCCTGCGGGCGGACGCCAGTCTCCGGGCGGCGCGCTCGATCTGCTCCGGGTCGACCGAATTCAGGAGCAGGTTGATGTTGGCGATCGTCGAACGCGCCTGGTGAACTATGAAAGAGCCGCCCGCTGCGCCCGCGGCGGCGTCTTCCCGAAGCGCCTTCGCCTTGGCGGCGAAACCGCGCTCCTGGGCCTTCAAATGGGACAGGCAGGCTTCGCGGAGGTCGTCGTAGCTGGCGAAGTTCAGCTCGTCCGCCAGCCGCGAGAAAGTCGGGGCGGACATGTCAGCCGCCCTGGCGACCTGCCGCAGGGACTTGGCCGCGACCTCGTCCGGGTGCTCCACGACGTACAGCGCGGCTTCGCGCAGCTTTGGGCTGAGCGAGGCGAGCCTCGGCGCCACTATTTCGCCCAAATTCATGGCCTTCCTCCGATTCGTTTTACGAACGTTGCAGCTCCGGCAAGGGATTGCAACATCTGTAATTTCCCCCGCCGGCCCGTCCTTCCACACTCATCGACCGGCTCCGCCGGGGCGACCGCCTTCCGCCAGCGCCGGCCGCCCCGCTTTCCGCCCTTCCGCCCGGGACGGGTGCCGACCGCCCGGCCGGCCCGTCCTTCCGACCGACCACGCCGGCACCCGGAACCGAACGTCAGTGTGTGGATGCCGGAACCACCACGGAGTGAAAGCCACACGAAAATTCGAGCATCCGGCAATCGGCTCCGAATCGGGTGCTTCAACCCCCGGGCCCGAAGGCGGCACACGTCTACAATTCCGGGCCGGGCGCGGAACGGTGACCGCCGGATGGGCTCCCGACAAGCGGTGAGCCCGAAGCCCCGGAGGCGGATATGCCGCGACGGGGCAGCGAAGCGGACCGCCCGACTTCCCCCTTGCGCGGTCGGGCATCATGGCCTTTCCATCCCGGCCATGACCGATCTTCGAATCGCCGTCGCGGGCGCCGGATTCATAGGGCGCGTTCACGCGGAGACGCTCGAGCGCGTCGACGGCCTCCGCCTTTCCGCCATCGTCGACCCCTCCCCCGCCGCCGCGGAAATCGCCGAAACGCGCGGCGTCCCGCACTTGCCGGACCCGGCCGACATCGCGGCGCACGCCGACGCGGTCGTCGTCGCCGCTCCGAACGAAATCCATGTCCCGCTTGGGACGCGCATTCTTGGCGAAGGATTGCCGGTCCTTATGGAAAAGCCCGTCGCGCCGACCGTGGCGGAAGGCCTCGCCCTCGCCGAGGCCGCCGAGCGCGCCGGTCTGCCCCTGCTCATCGGCCACCACCGGCGTCACAACCCGATCATCCGCGCCGCCAAAGCCGCCGTTGACGCTGGCGAAATCGGCGAAATCGTGACGGCCACCGTCATGAGCACTCTGTCCAAGCCCGACCCGTATTTCGACGTGCCCTGGCGGGTCGCCCCCGGCTCCGGCGGGCCGGTGATGATCAACGTCAGCCACGAAATCGATCTGCTGCGACACTTCTTCGGCGAAATTTCCGAGGTCACGGCGCGCCTCTCGAACCGCCGCCGGGGAAACCCCGTCGAAGACGTGGCGGCGGTCATCTGCGTGTTCGCTTCGGGCGGCGTGGCCACCGTCACCGCGACCGACGCCGCCGCTGGTCCCTGGGCCTGGGACATGACCAGCGGCGAGAATCCCGCGCGTTTCCCGGCGCACGACACAATCGCCCACGCCTACGCGGGAACCAAGGCGGCGCTCAGCCTCCCCGACCTCTCGCTTTGGCGCCACCCCGGGCCGCGCGACTGGACGACCGAGATGACCGTCACGAGGCTGCCCGTGACGGAGGAGGACAGCTACGTAGGCCAGTTGGCACACTTCCGCGACCTCATCCTTGGCCTCGCGGACAGGCCCGTCTGCGCATGCCGCGACGCGCTGGGAACGATGGCCGTGCTCGAAGCCGCCTTCCGCTCACAGGAAACCGGACGCCCCGAGGCGCCCACACCAGTTGGAGAGGCGCGCTGAGAGCTGGGG
>JANQKA010000174.1 GCA_028281405.1 Hasllibacter sp.
TTTCGCCATCCCGTTCCTCTTCGCCTTCAATCCGGAGATGCTGATCGTCTCCGAAGGAGGGGCGGAATTCGGATTGGGCGCGTTCTGCTACCTGATCTTACGGATGGCTTTGTTGATATATGTTCTGGCTTCCGCGGCGGCGCGGTTCGACAGATCGCGAATGCCCGTTTGGGAACCCTTCGCCAGGGTCGTAGCCGGACTTGCTCTGATCCATCCTGAGCCGCTCGTGAGCGCCTCCGCGGTGGCCGTGTGCGCGGGACTGCTCGTTCTGCATCGCGTTCCGAACGGCAGAGGGAGGACAGCGGTGTGAGCAGCGGGCCAAACATCCTCTACATCATGACCGATCAGCATCGGGCCGATTGGCTCGGTTGCGCCGGGCATCCGGTGGTTCGCACACCCAACATCGACGGCCTCGCCGCGCGCGGGGCGCGGTTCACCAAGTTCCATGTCACGACCCCGGTTTGCATGCCGAACCGCGGGGCGATCTTCACGGGCCGATACCCGTCGGTGAATGGGTTGCGGCACAATGGACTGCCGCTGCCGGCCGGCGCCAACACGTTTGTCGATGTGCTGCTCTCGGCGGGGTACGGAACCGCCTTGATCGGCAAAAGCCATCTGCAGCCGTTCAACCCGTCCCCGGTCGTCCGCGCGGACGAGGAGCATGTCGCCAGTCCCGACATACCGGAAGCCCACAAGTCCGACGGCGCCAGTTATGACCACGAGATGCCGGATCGATACGGGGGCGGGGAGTACTACGGGTTTCCAAAACCATACTACGGCTTCGACCATGTCCGCGTGGTGACGGGCCACGGGGATCGGTGCGGCGGGCACTATCTGCAATGGCTGCGCGGCAAAACTTCCGACTGGGCCGATTTCGGGGATCCCGCGAAGCGGCTGCCGCACGGCTACTCCAATCCGCAGGCGTTCCGCACGCCGATCCCGGAGGAGTTGCACCCAACCGCCTACATCCGCGAGGAGGCGAAGTCCTACCTCGAGTCGCGGGCGGATCGGAACGAACCCTTCTTCGCGTTGGTATCGTTTCCGGATCCACACCACCCCTTCACCCCGCCCGGCGGGTATTGGGACATGTATGATCCCGGGGACTTCGAGGTCGCACTGCCATACGAGGCGCATCGCAATCCTCCGCCGCAATTGCGGGAGTGGAAACGGCTGATGGATGCCGGGATCGTGCCCGAAAACATGCAGCAGGCGTTCATGGCCCCCGACCTCCAAATCAAGGAGGCGATGGCTTTGACCGCGGGCATGATCGCCATGATCGACGATTCCATCGGCGAAATCCTCGAGACTCTGACGGCCGCGGGGAAAGCCGGGAACACCATCGTCATCTTCAATTCCGATCACGGCGACTACATGGGAGCGTTCTCCCTGCTGCTCAAGGGCCCCTTCGCGCATGGGTCGGTCAACCGTGTTCCCTTCATCTGGGCGGATCCGGAACGGGCTGGTCCGGTTGTCGTTGACGGTCTCGCCTCATCGATCGATATCGCGCCGACGATTCTCGAACGCTGTGGCCTAACGCCATACTACGGAATGCAGGGACGGTCGTTATTGAATCATTTGTCGGGCGGCCCGCCGGCGCGGGACTTCGTCCTGATCGAGCACGAGGAGAACAAGGTCTATCCCGGTTTGAAAAGACGGCCAAACATGCGCCATTTGATCAAGGATGGGCACCGACTGACGATCTACAAGGGACTCGGGTTCGGCGAGATCTATGATCTGCGGGAGGACCCCGACGAAACCTTCAATCTCTGGGAGGAGCCGGGGACGTCGGACACGCGGTCCTCCCTCGTGTTCGAATTGAGCCAAGCCATGCTGGGTGCGATCGATCCCGGTCC
>JANQKA010000184.1 GCA_028281405.1 Hasllibacter sp.
ACGGTTCGCGTAGCCGCCGTCGGTCGCGCCGGACCCCATCGCGATTCTCACGCTTGCCAAATTTCGCGAAGAAATTCGTGAATAGTCGAGGAAATGTGCGGTCTGTCTCCTTTGTTTTTCCGCCGCAGACCCCACCGATCCGGAAGGCCCGCACATCAGCTTCGCCCGGAGGCTGTTGGCGACCGAGGCTCGCTTCGGTTTCCGCGTATCACCCCGGAGCGAATCGCGAATGATCACCACCGCAGACGCGAACCGACGGAAGGGATCGTCGTTCCGCCGGATCTCCCTCCGTGCCGTCCATTGGCCGCCCTTGGCCTGTCGTAAACAAATCGTCCGGGTGGCCAAGAACGGCGGGGCGCGCGAATCACCCCGAGCGATCTGCGAATCACCACCCGCCACTGACCGAACGCGACGCCAGTCCAGACCGATGGAATTGATTGTCAAATGGTTCTTACGGATGTGACCGCTTTGATGGCGTTCCACGCGACCAAGGTTGAGGCGTTGGGCAAGATTTTCTCGAAGTCCGCCACCAAGAAGAACACCACAACGGGAGTCACATTCGTTGGGGCGGCGCACCGGGCGGCGCGAACCGCTTGAGGAGCGAACCTGGACCGCGCGAACCGCGTTCGGCGCTTCACCATTCGACGATGGTATTCGTTGGCCGTATCGCCCGCGCGGGACGGACGCTCGGAGCGGGGAGCAACCGCGGCCGCCGAACCCGCCGACAACGGGCAAACGTTCCGCCGAGCAGATTCGTTCGGGAACGCCGCGCAGACGGGGAGGGTGGGGGACGGAACCGGTGACAGGCTCGCGCCCGTGGGGCGCGTGGATACGGGACGGTGCCGGCCCCCCCAATCCCCGATTCGGCCGGGCGCGCGGATAGGCGACGTGGATACAAACCAATCGGTGGCCGTCGACCGGCGGTCACGGGCCCGGCGTATTCGACGCGGGGGATCTTCGGGTAACGCCGTGGCCCCGACGCCCGTGACGCGAGACGGGCGCGGGAAGGGAATGGTGGGTGACCCTGGAATCGAACCAGGCATAGGTCTCCCCGGCGGAGTTACAGTCCGCTGCCGCACCTTGCAGCACGTCACCCAAGAGCGAATCACTCGATTCGCGCCGCTGATAAAGACGGTGGCCGGGATCGTCAAGCGGGAATCGACGGGGATTCTTCCGGCGGATGAACCCGGAACCGCCCCGGTAGGTTCCGCCCGGCCAAGCGGACGAGCCAGCCCGCCGGCGTTTCCAACCGGAGGAAAATGTCGCAAAACGGCCGCGGTTCCCCGTCCGCGCCGCGGAGGGGCGTTCGGACGGAGACGACATGGCGGAGAAGCCGGCCTGGGTGGTGGACAGGGAACGCGCCCGGAAGGCGGGACCGGCGACGGTTTGGCTGTTCGGAATTCACGCCGTTCGCGACGCCCTCACGAATCCGGTCCGGAGGCGCCTTCGGCTCGTCTTGACCAAAAACGCCGCCGACCGTTTGCACGGAGTGGTCGAGGCTTCGGGCATGACGCCGGAGATTTCGGACGCCCGGAGGTTCGCGGCGCCGCTCGACCCGGGATCCGTCCATCAAGGCGCGGCGCTCGAGGTCATGCCGTTGGATTGGGGGACGCCCGAGACGGTCGCCGCGGACGCGCGCCTCCTGGTGCTTCTCGACCGGGTGAGCGACCCCCACAACGTGGGGGCGGTGCTTCGGTCGGCCGAGGTGTTCGGGGCGGCGGCCGTGATCGCGCCTGAACGACACTCGGCGCCGGAAACCGGGGCCCTCGCCAAGAGCGCGTCGGGAGCGCTCGAACGCCTCCCCTACATCCGCGTCCGCAACCTCGCGGACACCATGGAGCGGCTGAAGGAGATGGGACATGTCCTTATCTCCCTGGACGGCGGGGCCGACGCCGATCTGGCGCCGACGATCGCCGGAATCGGGGACGCCCCGCTCGGGCTCGTGTTGGGGTCGGAGGGCCGGGGGCTCAGGGAACGGACCAAGGAAATCTGCGACCATTCCGCGCGAATCCCCTGCTCCGGCGCGTTCGGCTCGTTGAACGTTTCCAACGCGGCCGCGGTGGCTCTTTACGCGGCCAGCCGGCGCTGAAGCGCCAAATCGGCCCTCGGGACGCCCTCTGGGAGCCGGCGGCTCGGGTGTGATCTCCACATTGGTTGACGATGGTGGTCGCGGCGCACTCCAACGTCTCGCGTTGATCTTCACGCGGTCCGCGCCACCGGTTCCATCAACACCAGCGGCGCCCTTGGCGGAGCGGGCGGAACGACGTCGCCGGAGAATCGAACTCCGCCCATCGGCGGAAA
>JANQKA010000191.1 GCA_028281405.1 Hasllibacter sp.
AGCCCGTGATCCGGGCGGTCCTGAGGCCGTCGCTCTCCGACACGCCCCGTGGCGACCACTGGCGACGTCCCCGGACTCGGTGCGTTTGGCCCGTGCCCCGGATCCTCGGGAAGGCCCGCGCCCGAAGGGCGCCCGTACGGGAGTCGTTCCCGAGCGTCGATGACATCGCTCACGCGTCGAAACACGGCACGGAATCCGCCGAGGGTTGGAACGGCGGCGACTTTGGCGAGAACGCGTCCCCGGTTGGCGGTGGCTTTCGTGACTCCGTCCGATAACCGTGGCGGGCTTGCCTGAAAAAGAACTCCCGCCAACCGGGCGCGACTTGGAGGCGTCGACGGGGGAAGGAAAGGACCTGAAGGAGCGGTGGAAAACTGAAATTCGTGATTGCGCCAAAACGGACACTCCAACGGTTTGGCGTTTGGTTCCCCTCCGGCCGCGTTGCCGATTCCACCGGGATCGCCGGCGCTCCATCGTCCTGGATGATCACGAACCGGACGGCGGCGGCCGCGCGTCCGCCCTTCGACCGCGTGGGCGTCGAACGCAAAGGAATGAGGCGCGGGGCTTGGTCAAACGAGGTGGGACGCGCTATGCGGAACGCGGGCACACGCGCAGGGAGCGCCGCCATAGAGGCGGGCGTTGTGCGGCGCGGGCCTTCGGCGAACCTGACTCGGGAACGGCGGCGCGCCAACCGCCGAAACGGAAAGAAACCCGCCCATGAGGCATCTTCACGGACATCCCGGAGCCGCGCGGTGACCGCCGACCGCCCCCTCCTCGGCATCCTCCTGATGCTCGGCTTTTGCGTGCTGGCCCCCATGGGAGACGCCGCCGCGAAAGCCTTGGGCGGCGTGATCGCCGTCGGCCACCTCGTCGCCATCCGCTTCCTGTTCCAAGCCGGAATCCTTCTCCCGGTCGCGCGCGCGACCGGGCGCGGCCTGCGCCTGCCGCCACACATCATGCGACTGCTCGCGCTCCGCACCGCGCTGCACATCGTGGGTATTTCCGCCATGTTTCTCGCCCTGCGCCACCTGCCCTTGGCGGAAGCCCTCGCCATCGCCTTCGTCATGCCCTTCATCCTGCTGCTCCTCGGATGGGCGGTTCTGGGCGAGGAGGTCGGGCCGCGCCGCCTGATCGCCTGCGCCGTGGGATTCTCGGGAACGCTCATGGTGATCCAACCCACCTTCGCCGAGGTCGGGCCGCCCGCGCTCCTGCCCCTTGTCGTGGCCGTCGTGTTCTCCCTCTTCATGCTGATCACACGCCGAATCGCCAAGGAGGTCGACGCCGTGACGATGCAGGCGGTGTCGGGCCTCATGGCGTCGACCGCGCTCCTTCCGCTCTTCCTGATCGTTCCATTCGACTTCTCCCGCCCCGCGGCCGGCGACTGGGCGCTCGTCGCGCTTCTCGGGATTGTCGGAACACTCGCCCACCTGTTGATCACATGGTCCCTGCGCTACGCGCCATCGGCCACGGTCGCTCCGATGCAATACCTCGAGATTCCGTTCGGAACGCTGATCGGGTGGCTCGCCTTCGGGGATTTCCCGAACGGCCTGGCCTTGGCCGGCATCGCCGTGACCATCGCGGCGGGGCTATACATCGTGTTCAGGGAACGGGCCATTTCCCGGCCCGCTCCAGCCCAAACCTGACGGCCCGGCGGTCTCCGCGCTCCGCCAGCGCGACCATGCCGGGCGCGTCGAAGGAAAGCTCCACGGGCCCGGTGACCCGGTTCGATGTCCCAACCCGCCCATCCGGAGCGAATTCGATGCCGTCTATCGGCCACCGCAATCCGCGGCTCCGCCCGGTGACGTTGGCCAGAGGAAACAGCGACAAACGCGC
>JANQKA010000267.1 GCA_028281405.1 Hasllibacter sp.
CGAGGTGGACAGGATGCGGCGTTTCAGATCGGACAGGCAGGCTTCCTTGGCGGACATGTCGATTCCTTTTGTATACGAGTTGCATACAAGAAAAATCCGACGGCGCAAGCGGGATTCCTCCCTTCCTGAAAGGCGGGCGGATCAGCGGCGAATCGCTCGATCGCGTTTGCGGCCACCGCGGAAGGGAATACACCCGGACCAAGGGGACGCGACCCCGCCGCCACGAGGAGGAAATCCATGCGCGACACCCTCGAAGCCGTCTCGTCCGAGGCCGCGCGCATATGGAAATGCGCTCCGTGTCCGGGAGGAGTGATGATTCGCACGACCTGTGTGCATCCGTCATTCGAGGCCCTGCACGTGTACGTCGACGAGCTGGGCGATGGGTTCATCGCGCACGATGCAGGAGATACCGCGGCCAGCATGTTCCTGCACGGAATCGACCGGGAAACCGCCGACCGCGTGATTCTCTCGGAGTGCGGGCGGTCCGGAATCGGCTTCGAAGACGGTCGGATCTTCTGGAAATTCAATTCCGTGGACTGGCTTGAAACGGCGGTCATCGTCGTTTCGAACACGGCGGCCTCGGCGGGGCGGGTCGCCACGACCTTCACCAACTATGCGCCCAAAAAGCGCCTGAAGGACAAAATTTTCGAGATGCTGGCCCCCGAACCGAGGGATCGGGAGGTCTCGAAAGACTTCGTGCGCCGCGGGGAAAGCGGGCGCCATCACAAATTCGATCTCGCCGTCACCGGGGGGAGCCACCTCACCCTAATAAATGCCGTTGAGCGGCGCGCGACTTCGGTGAACTCGAAGTACGTCTCATTCTCGGACGTCGGGGGGGAAGGTGTCCGGAAGATCGCCGTTCACAACGGCGATCTCCGCGAAAGCGACATCGCCCTCCTTGGGAGCGTGGCAACGGTGGCCGAACCCTCCGAGACCATCGACTTGGTGATCTCCGTGGCGGCCTGAAGGCCGGGGACAAAATCCGAAGGTGACCACGGGCCGCCAAGTTCTCCGCGGTGCGGGGATTCGCGCCCGAAATCGACCGAGCCACCCGCCGCCGGGAAATTCCAAAATCCATCGGGGGCGCGGCGGGATTGGCGTGGCGTTCCGCGAATTCCCATCTCGCTTCGGGCATCATGGGCGGCGCGATCAGCCGGCGAAGAGTCGACCTCCGGCCGATCGAGAAGGACGCGGCCGGGCCTTGGCGCCGTCCCGTGCGCCGGGTTGGTGTCCATCCCCTCCACAATGAAGGATGTCCCGGAGCGGATGGGGCGGAGGCTCTGTCCGACCGGAGAGGAGGATTCGGACCGCGTGGTCAATGCGCGGGCGATTTAGGCGGCTCCGTCCGGCCGGGGAGACGGCGTTCGAATTTCAGCCCGGCTTGGTGGCGGCCGGGGTTTCCGTTCGCGGCCCCATGGCCGGGGATCGGGAGCGCCCGGAACGATTCCCTCCCTTCCGGAACCCGAACGAAGCGCCCGCACCGGGAATTCTTGGATCGGCCCCGCGATTCGACCTCCGCGAACGAGCCCGCCGCCGCGCGTCTCCGCCGGAGATCGAATGCGCCGCGAAGCGGTGTTCCCACCCTCGGCCGATCCAACCGTCCGGCGGGGTGGTGGCGCGATTCGCGTTCCGCCGGCAGTCAACAAGGTAACCCGGCGCGCGCCGGAGGCGGCGGGATGTCCGAGGTCGGCGCGAATTGACGCGGACGGGGATGGAATCCGGGCGCGCCGACAATGGGTGGATGAAGCTCAAAATCCAACCAGGCTTCGGGGCGGTCTTCGCGCGTGACGGGAATTCGTCAACGAAGCGCCCCATCTCCGCGGAATGCCGGTTGATCGCGGCGACCCGCCCGGGGCGGTACCGACGCGCGCCACCGCTCCCGCGGCGACGGTTTTGAATTCACCGGATTCAGGCGGACGCGCGGACAAGTCGAACCAGACAAATCGCCGACCGCGACAACCCGGACTGCGCCGTGGCCGGCCCGCGATCCTCGAATCCCCGTCATCCCCGCTAGCCCGGAACCACTCCGATTCTTCCGGGCGCGGCGAAGCCGTCCAGGCGGCCGCGCCCGAGCGACGCCTCGACGGGTTCCCGAACAAAAACCCGGTCCTGAAGTCACGCGGCGCCTTGGCGGCGCGGGGATCCACCAACAACCGGGCAAGGCCATTGACTCGGCGTTCGTCGCATGCTACTTCATCCCGCCAACGCAGTAAAGAGTTCCACGCAAACCAACGAAAGGACTCGAAATGGCCCCGCGCGTCTACTTCTTCGCCATTGTCTTCCTCCTGATATCATTGCTGTTCTGATGATCCAGGGAAAGCCGCGGTGACCCCCCGAACCTCGAGCCGTCTCCGCGCCACCGCGATTGACGGATCGTCGTTTCCCGGAAGCCGCGGTCTCCGAACGGCATCCGCCGGAACGGAGGAGCCTCCACCCCGCCGTCCTTGGGGCGGCGGGCCACGCCCCTCGAAATCCCCATCCGTTCCGAATCGCGGTCGAGACCATTCCCGGCGTGTATTGAACGATGGTTGACGGGCGGGTGCGCGGCGCACCCGCGCACCGATCGACGGATCATGACCGGCGAATATCGATGCGTGAACGATTAATCGCATTCGATGTCGCCCGGATTTCCTTCGACCGCCCGGGCACCGCACCGATCGACGCCGGGATGGGAATTTCCGCAAGGTTTGAAATTGCGAGCTCCATCCGGCCTCACGGAGAAATTCTTTATCGCACACGCAATCATGCGGCATGGATTCCACGCGGCAGCAGGGAAGCGCGACCCCACCATTCCGAGGGGGCAATCCATGCGCGGCGCCCTCGAAGCCTTCCCGTCCGAGGCCGCCCGCGTATTGACATGCGCTCCGTGCGCGGGAGGAGCGAGGATCCGCGCGACCCGTGTGCTTCCGTCCCTCGAATCCCCGTTCGTGCGCTTCGCCAAGTTGGGAGATGGGTTCACCGCGCACGATGGAGGCGATATCCGGCTGGAGGCGGTCCATCTCCGGTTCATGGGTTTTGGCGTATTCCGTGGCCACGGTGGCTGGACCCTCCGCAGCGATAGGAATGGTGATCGCCGGGGCGGCCCAAAGGTCGCGGAACAAAATTCCACCCGGTGGCGGCGGGATCTCCCCGACACCGCCGCGGGCTCCCGCCTCCTCGATCCAATCTCCGTCAAGTGATGTCCGACCCGGTCCGGGGCGCGGCGGAAATGGCTTGGAGGACCGCGGAATCCGGTCATGCATAGGACATCATGGGAGGCGCGGTCGGACGGAAAGGAGAAGTCCTCCGGCGGATGGCGCCGGGCGACGTGGGACCCGGGCGCCATCCGCGTGCGCCGAGTGGTGCCCACCCGCCACCGCGCACGACGTCCCGGAGGGGCCGGGGCGAAGGATGGTTCGGGAGTCGATGTGGCGGAGGTGTCGAGCGCGATATCCAGCCCACGCGTTGCGGCGATCGGATTCTCCCTTCAGCGGTTCCCTGGCCGTCGGGGAACACCCGAAACGCGTGTTTCGGCGCCGATGGTCGTGAGGAGGGTGAATCGGTTCGAATCGACGGAGATTCGTCAATCCGGCATGCTCCGATGGGGAATGGAGGTAGGCATGGGGTGCGCGGTTTATCACAATTTTGTGAACTTTCGCCCATATTTGGACTATCCGAAGGGCATCCGCACCACATATTGTGTGCACGCGTCCGGACAACAAAAAAGAGGAGATTTTGGTAATTTGGGCTTGCAAACCTCGCGGGAGACATTGTACATATGTCGAAACAGCCCTCTGGGGCGTTGGAGGTCAAGGAGACGGAGCAATGACGGGGACTTGCCCCTACCATGCCGCCCTTGATCGGCGAATTAGGAATTACGAGGCCCACGGCTTCGTGTCGGGCGCCATCCGGGTCATCCGGAGAGGTCGCTTTCACGGAACCGG
>JANQKA010000278.1 GCA_028281405.1 Hasllibacter sp.
TCGTTCCACCTGCGCAATTACGAAATCGTCTCGCTGAGACTGCGTCTGTAGAGGCTCCGGTTGTCGAAACGCGCGCGGACCCCGGTTCACGCGCCGGGCACGCCATCCGCGGCGGCGTCGCCCGAAACGATGCACTTCGTCCTTCCGCGGCGTCGGCGAAATCGTGCGGGGGCGGTTTGTCCGCGGCGAAGGAGGCGAAATCGGCGATTTTCGGCTTCGGACGCCGATGGGGAGGCGTCGAGGATGACCGGGACGTTCGGAGTCCGCGCTTCCGGGGAAAAACCAAATCCCGGTTGCCGGTTGCGCGGGACACGCCTTGGCGGCGCAAGATATCCCCGGTCCGAAACTCGTCCCGGCATTCCAGCACGGGCGGAATATCCTCTCGCCGTGTTTCGACGTCCATCCAGCCTTTTCTTCGCCGCGCCCATACCGCGGGGAAGCGGAAGGCGCAAGGCGGATCCTGGTTTGATGGCGGATCGTCCCGTGTTACGAAGGCGCGGGTGGGGATCATCCACCCATTCGGGAAACAGAGGGAGTAACAAGATGCGCAGGTATCTTTTCTCCGCGGCGGCGGTTGCCGTGGTCGCGGGAACGAGTTCCGCCCAGGCCGACATGGCCGCGGCGGAAAGGTGGATCGACCGGGAATTCCAGCCATCGGTCCTGAGCCGGAGCGGGCAGCTCGAGGAGATGAGGTGGTTCATCGAGGCCGCGGCGCCCTACGCCGGAATGGAAATCAACGTCCTGTCGGAGGGCATCCCGACGCACGACTACGAATCACAGGTGCTGACGCGGGCGTTCGAGGAGATCACCGGCATCAAGGTCAACCACCAGATCCTCGGCGAGGGCGAGGTTGTGCAGGCCGTGCAGACCCAGATGCAGACCAAGCGCAACCTCTACGACGGCTACGTCAACGACAGCGACCTGATCGGCACGCATTCGCGGCTGCAACTGGCTTACAACCTGAGCGAAAAGATGGCCGGCGACTGGGCCGCGACCACGAACCCGAATCTGGACCTCGACGACTTCATGGGAATCCAGTTCACCACGGGACCGGACGGCGACCTCTATCAGCTGCCCGATCAACAGTTCGCCAACCTCTACTGGTTCCGCAAGGACTGGTTCGACCGTCCGGATCTTCAGGCGCGGTTCAAGGGCATGTACGGATACGATCTGGGGGTGCCGGTCAACTGGTCCGCCTACGAGGACATCGCCGAGTTCTTCAGCGTCCACGTCAGGGAAATCGACGGGGTCAGGATCTACGGACACATGGACTACGGCAAGCGCGCGCCCGACCTCGGGTGGCGGATGACGGACGCTTGGCTGTCGATGGCCGGGGCCGGTTCCAAGGGCGAACCCAACGGCGTCCCGATCGACGAATGGGGCATCCGGATGGAGGCGGGGTCGTGCAACCCCGCGGGCGCCAGCGTCACCCGCGGCGGAGCCGCGAACGGACCGGCGGCGGTCTACGCGATCCGCAAGTGGGACGAATGGCTGCGGGAATTCGCCCCGCCGGGAGCGGCGAGCTACGACTTCTATCAGTCGCTGCCCGCGCTGAGCCTGGGCAACGTCGCCCAACAGATCTTCTGGTACACGGCCTTCACCGCGGACATGGTCAAGAGCCGCGCGGAGGGCAACAACACCGTGGACGCGGCGGGAACTCCGTTGTGGCGGATGGCGCCTTCGCCGCACGGCCCGTATTGGGAGAAGGGCCAGAAGGTCGGGTATCAGGACGTCGGCTCGTGGACATTCCTGACCTCCACGCCCGACGACCGGGCTCAGGCGGCTTGGCTGTACGCCCAGTTCGCGGTGTCCAAGACCGTCGACACCAAGAAAAGCCACGTCGGATTGACCTTCATCCGCGACAGCACCGTGCGGCACGAAAGCTTCTCCGAGCGGGCGCCGAAACTGGGCGGCTTGGTCGAGTTCTACCGCTCGCCCGACCGTGTGGCGTGGTCGCCGACGGGCATCAACGTGCCCGACTATCCGAAACTGGCCCAGATCTGGTGGCAGCAGATCGGCGACGTGAACTCGGGCGCCTTCACCCCGCAGGAAGCCATGGACCGTCTCGCCGAAGAGATGGACGTCACCATGGCGCGGATGCAACGGGCCGATGAAAGCGCCAATGTTTACGGGGGCTGCGGCCCGCGCCTGAACGAAGAGCGCGACGCCGAGTGGTGGTACGCCAACGGAGGGGCGAAGCCGCCGCTGGGCAACGAAAAGCCACAAGGGGAAACCGTCAACTACGACGCCCTGGTCGCCCGCTGGGCCGACAACTGAACCGACCGGCCGGACCGGTCGCTTCCGGTCCGGCCGAACCATCGCCGCGGGGCCCGCGCCCCGCGGGCGTTTCCGCCATCCGGACGCGGGGTCCGATCATGACCATCGAACTCGAGGCCGTCACCAAACGGGTGGGAACCGTGGTTCACGTCAAGCCGACCTCGCTGGCGTTCGAAGCCGGGCGTTTCAACGTGCTCCTGGGCGGAACCGGCGCCGGCAAGACTTCGCTGATCAGGCTCATGTCCGGACTCGACCGATGCGCGTCGGGCCGCGTCCTCATGGACGGCCGGGACGTCACGGATTTGAGCCCGCGGAAACGCAACGTGAGCCTCGTGCACCAATTCTTCGTCAATTATCCGCATATGACGGTGTTCGAGAACATCGCTTCGCCGCTTGAAATCGCCGGAATGCCGCGGTCCGAGATCGAGGGCCGCGTGGAGGAGGCCGCGGAGTTGCTGCGCTTGACGCCGTTGCTGAACCGGCGACCGCAGGAACTGTCGGGTGGCCAGCAGCAGCGCACCGCGTTGGCGCGCGCAATCGCCAAGGAAAGCCGGGCCGTGTTTCTCGACGAGCCGCTCGCCAACCTCGATTACAAGCTGCGCGAGGAATTGCGCGATCAACTGCCCGAGATTTTCGCCGGCCGCGGAACCGTGGTGGTCTACGCGACGTCGGAACCCGAGGAGGCGCTTCTGCTCGGAGGCGAAACCGCGCTAATGCACGATGGCGGGGTCGCGCAATTCGGCCCGACCGCCGAGATCTACCGGGCGCCACGCAATCTGACCGCCGCCAAGGTGTTCTCCAATCCGCCGATCAACGTCGCCGAAATCGAAAAGCGGGGCGCGACGGCGTGTTTGGGACAAATCTCCTGGCCGCTCGACGGTGAGGCCGCGAACCTCGCCGACGGCGGCTACACCGTCGCGGTCCGGCCCAACCACATCCTGCCCGAGCGCTCCGGGGCGGCCACCGTTCCGCTGACGGGCACGGTCAGGGTCACCGAGTTGACGGGGTCGGAATCCAGCGCGCATTTTTCGCTGGGCGAAGTGAATTGGGTGTCGCTCGCCCGGGGAATCCATTCCTACGAGGTGGGCGAAACACGCGAATTCTTCATGGATCCCTCTCGCTGCCGCTATTTCGCGGGCGATGGATCGCTCGTGGCGTGACGGAGGACACATGGCCCGCATCACGCTTCGAAACCTGCGCCACTCCTATCTGTCCGAACCTTCGGACGACGGCGATTACGCGCTCAAGAGGATCGACCACGTCTGGCGGGACGGCGGTGCGTACGCGCTGCTCGGCCCCTCGGGATGCGGTAAATCCACGCTGTTGAACATAATATCCGGACTACTTCATCCCTCCGAAGGACGCATTCTGTTCAACGACGACGACGTCACGGACCTGCCGACGGACAAGCGCAACATCGCGCAGGTTTTCCAGTTTCCGGTGGTCTACGACACGATGACCGTCTACGACAATCTGGCGTTTCCGTTGAGGAACCGGGGGCGTGACGAGGAATTCGTGCGTGGGCGCGTGATGGCGGTCGCGGAAATGCTGGAGGTCGAATCGATGCTCGGCGCGCGCGCCGCCAACCTCGCTCCCGACAACAAGCAGAAGATATCGATGGGCCGCGGATTGGTTCGGGACGACGTCAACGCCGTCATGTTCGACGAACCGCTGACGGTCATCGATCCGCACCTGAAATGGAAGCTGCGCTCGAAACTGAAGGAATTGCATCACCGCGTTAACGCGACGATGATCTACGTCACCCACGACCAGACCGAGGCGCTCACCTTCGCGGACGAGGTTGTGGTGATGGATTTGGGCGAAATCGTGCAGATCGGGACGCCCGTGGAACTGTTCGACCGCCCGGCCCACACGTTCGTCGGACACTTCATAGGCTCCCCCGGGATGAACATCCTGCCCTGCGAGGTGAGGGATGGCGGAGCCTTCTTCAATGGCGTGAGCGTGCCGCTCGAGGGGCCGATCGCGAAGACGGGGACACGGAACGAAATCGGCATCCGCCCCGAATTCGTCTCGCTGGGGGATGCGGGGGTCGAGGGGGTCGTGCGGAAGGCGTCCGACGTCGGCCGGCACAACGTGGTCGAGGTGATGGTGGGCGACACCCGGATCGCGGCGGTCGGGAGCGGCGGGTTGCCCGGCGTGGGGGAGGCCGTGCGCGTGTCGTTCCGCCGGGACCGGACACGGCTATACGCCGACGGCTGGCTCGCCACCGAAGCTGTGGAGGCGGGCGCGTGAAAACCGTTGATCAAAGAGCTTGGCTCCTGGTCCTGCCGGTGCTGATTCTGGTGGCGTTCAACGCCCTGATACCGATCATGACCGTCGTGAATTATTCGGTTCAGGAGACTTTCGGAGACAATCTCTTCTTCTGGCAGGGCCTCGACTGGTTCCAGCAGATCCTGCGCTCCGAGCGTTTCCACGCCGCGCTCGGTCGGCAATTCCTGTTCACCGGGTCGATCCTGCTCATCGAAATCCCGCTCGGCGTCGTCATCGCCCTGGCCATGCCCCGGGAGGGGTTCTGGGTTCACGTCTGTCTGGTGACGATGGCGCTGCCGATGCTGATTCCCTGGAACGTCGTCGGTTCGATGTGGAACATCTTCACGCTGCCGGATATCGGCCTGCTCGGATATTTCCTGAACCACACGCTCGGGGTCTCCTACGACATGACGCAAAGCCCGGCGGCGGCCTGGGCCACGATCATCGTCATGGATGTCTGGCACTGGACGTCGCTCGTGGTCCT
>JANQKA010000289.1 GCA_028281405.1 Hasllibacter sp.
AAATCGCCCCGAGATCATGGGGGAGGGCGCGATGCTCGACCTGATTCGATCACGGAACCCGACGCCGGACCGCGGCCCGCGCTGGGAACACCGCCACGCGAGGGGCCGGCGTTCGGCTCGGGCCGCTGGGCTCGGCGGGGCCTCAAGAACCCGGGCATCGTCGTCGTGGATTCCGCTTGACGGCGGGCGGGCGGAACGCCAATATTGCCGCGAGATCATGGGGAAGGCGCGAT
This sequence comes from Hasllibacter sp., assembly GCA_028281405.1. Lineage (GTDB taxonomy): Bacteria > Pseudomonadota > Alphaproteobacteria > Rhodobacterales > Rhodobacteraceae > JANQKA01. The sequence continues at coordinate 234 of JANQKA010000289.1, forward strand.
GCTCGACCTGATTCGGTCACGGAACCCGGCACCAAGCCGCGGTTCGCGTTGGAAGCTCCGCTTCACGCGGAGCCGGCGTTCCGCTCGGGACGCCGGATTCGGCGGCTCCTCAAGAGCCCTGTCGTCGTCGTCGCGAATTCGGCTTGACCGCGGTGGAAGGAACCCCAATATCCTCACGACATCATGGAGGATGGCGTTATGACCAACCTGTTCGGTCACGGATTCCCGCGCCGGGCCGCAACCCGCGCTGGATGTGTCTCTTCGCGTGGAGTCGGCGTTCCGCTCGGGCTGCTGGCCTCGGCGGCCGCCCTGTCCGGCTGTGGGCGGGCACTCGAATTGCTTCCATCCAGGACGGGCAACCCGGTCGTGGACACCCTGGCCAGCGCGAATGAAGCGGCCAACGGACAGAATCCGTTCGGGGCCAACGGCAACGTCGAGTCTTCGGCCGCCGAATCGGCGGATCCCGCCACGGAGGTCGAAAACACCCCGGGACAAGCCACGAAAATCACGCCCGCCTCCCCCTCCGCGGCGGCGGGGACCGCCGCACCCGGCGACACCTTGGTTGGCCCCCACGCGCTGGACGATGTTCCAAGCTTGGCCACCGGAGCGGATGGATTGGTCGACGCGACCGGCGAAGGTTCCTTGATCGCACCGGTCTCGGAGCCGTTCGGCTCCGACGCTGACGCGACGCAGGCCTCGGCCGCTTCCCAGTTGGGCCACATCCCGGACGGTGATCCCGCCGAAGTCGATGACCAAGGACGGTCAACGGGGGATTCGCTTGAACCGGACACCATCGGCGCCGCCCGACCGCCGGATGGATCCTCCACCTCCGATGGCGACGACCCCGCAAGCCCAGCGGATGATCCGCGCGGAACTCCCATGACGGAGGAAGACGACGGTGACGACCTCGGCTTCGGCACCGCCGGAGACGATGAAATCTTTGGCGGGGCGGGATCTGACCTGATCTTTGGCGGCGCCGGGAACGACACCATCCATGGCGGCGGGGGCGACGACTCGATCGACGGAGGCGATGGCGTGGACACCGCCGTTTACGAGGGTGACCGCGACGCCTATGACATGTGGTGGGTGGACGCCGAAACGATGGCCGTCGCCGATCTCCAAGGCGGAGAAGGCATGGATATGCTGGTCCGGGTGGAGTCCATCCGCTTCGCGGACCAAACCTTGAAAGTCGCCGAAATCGTCGGGGAGTCCCCCATTGGCGGTTATCGGGCGGGTCCGGGCGCCCACACCATTCTGGGAAGCGCCGGGAGCGACACGATCATCGGAAACACGGGGGGCGAAACCATCCACGGGGGGCCGGGAGCCGACTCGATCAGGTCGGGAACCGGCGACGATTTCATCCACGGGGGCGATGGAAACGATGGAATCATATCCGGCATTGGCGACGACACCGTATACGGCGGCGACGGTGACGACATCATCCGCGATATCGGCGGAGACAGCCTGCTCGACGGCGGAGCCGGGGACGACAGCATCCAAGGCGGCAGGGACGACGACACGATCCGCGGCGGGGATGGCGTCGACAAGGCCGTCTACAAGGGAAACCGCGCCGACTACGAGGTCACCAAAATCGAGGGTGGCCTGATCCAGGTCCGGGATGCCCGCGAGGTTCCTTTGGAAAGCGGACGCGAGAGATTCGTGCCCGAAGGGACCGACACGCTTGACGGCATCGAAATCCTGGAGTTCGCCGA
>JANQKA010000292.1 GCA_028281405.1 Hasllibacter sp.
CGGGGCATTCAGGTGTTTCCTATCTGTAGATTTCCGGAAGCATCGTGGTCGAGATCGCCGGGAAATAGGCGATCAACAGGGTCACGATGAGCATGAAGAGGACGAAGGGCACGGCCCAGGCCGCGATCTTCAGGACCGACTCCCCGGTGATGCCGGAGACGACGAACAGGTTGAGGCCGAGGGGAGGCGTGATGAATCCGACGCCCAGCGCGGTGATCATCATCACGCAGAATTGGATCTCGTTCATTCCGATGTTGTCGGCCAAGGGCTTCAGGATCGGCGCGAGGATCACGATGTTCGGAGTGGTTTCCATCACGCAGCCAGCGGCGATCAGGATCACGATCATCAGGGCGATCAGGAACATCGGATTTTCCGTCACCGACGTGACGGAGGTCACGAACCCCTGCGGCACGCCCATGACGGCCAGGGCTTCGGCGAGCGGGGCGGAGAAGGCGATGATCGGCAGGATAACCCCGTTCACCTTGGCCGAACTCAGCAGCATCGCCGGAAAGTCCGACAGGCGCAGGGTGCGGAGGATGAATCCCATCAGGATGGTCACGACGACGGCGGTCGCGCCCGCCTCGGTCGGGGTCAGCCTGCCCGAGAATATCCCGTAGAAAATTATTCCCGGCACCACGAAGGCGTACCAGCCCGACCCGACCGCGCGGCCGAGGTTGGACAGCCACTCCCCGAAGCTCATGCCTCCCCCGCCCTCGAAGGAGTAAACCCGGTTCATCACGATGTTCGTCACGAGGATCGACACCAGGATGCAGACTCCCGGAACGAGCGCGGCCAGGAACAGCGTCGAGGCGGAGATCCCGAGCACCAGGCCGATGATGATGTAGGCGATCGACGGGGGAATCAGGATGCCGGTGCAGGCTCCCGCCGCGACCAGGGCGCAGGCGTAGGGACGGGGATAGCCGCTCTCGACCAGCCGGTTGATCGTCATGCGCCCGACGGCGGCCGCGCCCGCCGCGTCCGATCCGGAGATCGCCGAGAACATTCCGCAGACGAGCACCGTCGCGGAGCCGAATCCTCCCTTGGTCCAGCATGTCAGGGCCTCGGCGACGTCGAGGAATTTGCGGCTGAGGCCCGTGCGCACAAGGACGTCGCCGGTCAATATGAACAGCGGAACCGCGGTGAGCGCGAAGGCGTCGATTCCGGTGAAGAGGCTTTCCCCCACCGCGGAAAGCGGCAGGTCGCCGGACATCAGCAGCATGGTGATCGCCGCAGCGCCGATCGCCGCCCACACGGGCACGGCCAGGGCGACGAGGACGACGAAGAGAATCACGGGAACGTGGAATTCCCAGCCCAGTTCGACCGTTTGGCCCACTTGGTTCCAAAGCATCGGATCCTCCTCAGTCGAACAGTTTCGAGCCTTCGAACACGGGCGTTCCGGCGGAAAAATCGCCGATGTCCCGCCGAAGGGATTGAACGAGGCGCCAGATGACGAGGCAGAAGCCCAATGGCACAGCCATCAGGAACCAGACCATGGAGACCCGCAGGCCATGGCTCACGGATCCGAATTCCGCCGAGACCCGCACCGCCTCGAAGGACCAGTAGAGGGCGATGACCGCCACGACGAGCATCGCGATGTCTCCGAAGATGTAGACCAGCGCCTTGGGCCTCGGCCCGAGGTAGTGCAGCACGACGTCAATGCGGATGTGGGCGCGTTCCTTCACGGCCGCGGCGGAGCCGACCCAGGCGAGGTAGATGAAGGCGTAGCGCACGATCTCCTCTCCCCAGATCGAGGAAAAGGCGAGAAGTTCGCGCCGCAGCACTTCGACGGCCATGGTGGCCACGAGCATGACGTAGAAGATCAGCAGCAGCCATTTCTCCGCGTCCCTGTCGACGCGCGCGAGGATCCCGTTCATTCGTTCACACTCCTTTGTCCGCTCCGCGCGCCCGGAAAGGCAAAGCGGCGGGGGTGGCGTGGATGTTCGGCGGCCACCGCCGCGCGTCCCTTCCGGAAAGCGCCGGCAACCCTTTCGGGCGCGGACGATCGCCGGACCGCTCCGCGCGGAGGGGATCGGACTCCCCGGAAGGCGCGGCGCGGCGAACCGGCCGCCGCCGATCCGCGTCCATTTCGACGCGCGCGGAATTCCTGTTCATGCGCCGGGCTCCTTGGATCCATTCGATCCGCCGAAAGGCCCCGCCCGCGGCTCCGGCCTCCCGGCCGTCGGCGGACGCGATTACGCGTGGGCGGGGGGGGCCCGCGGCCCGGGCCCCCGCCGTTTGTCTCACGCGTCGTGGACGTAGTACTGGCCCCTCGTGCCCGCGGCCTCCTCGAGCTTGGCGAAGTTGGCCAGGGAACCGGCGAGCTCCTTTTTGAACTGGTCCCACTCCGGACGCTGGTAACCGCCGGCCTCCTTCCATTCGGAGAGCTGGCCCTTGCTCAGCGAGTGGAATTCCACGCCCGCCTTGATGAGCTCGGACATCGCGTGGGCGCGCGCCGAGGGAACCTTCGCGAGGTTCTGGTGGCCCGTCATCCGCGACCCCCACATCACGCCCTCCTGGACGCTCGACGGCAGGGACGAGAACCATTCCAGGTTGCAGCTGTACACCTGGCTGTCGGGAACGGCCTGGGTGAAGGTGACGTGGCTGAGGATGTCCTTGAAGCCGAACACGAAGAGGGCGCCCACCGACGGGTCGAGGGCGTCGGCGACGCCCTGCTTGATGGCGGAGGGGGTCTCGCCCCAGGCCACCGGGGTCGGGTTGGCGCCGACCAGGCGGTAGTACTGCTGGAGCATCTTCGATCCCGGCACCCGGAATTTCACGCCCGCCATGTCCGAGGGCGAGATGACCGCGTCGCCGCCCCGGCGCACCGCGACGACCCGCGGGTCGATGTTGACGTAGAAGAGCGCCTTGAACCCGGCGGCCTCGACCTTCGGGTGGACCTCCCGCTCCCAGTAGTCGGAGGTCACCAGGTTGGTGAACCGCTGATTCGAGCCGCACAGGTACGGCATGTTGATCAGGTCCACGGCGGAGGCGAAGGGCGCGAAGTTCGACAGCGAGTGCTGCGCCGCCTGGATCGTGCCGCCCTGCACCTTCTGCACCAGCGCGCCGCCCGCGCCGAGCTGCCCGCCCGGGGCGAGCTTGACGTAGATCCTGCCGTTGGTCGCGTTCTGGATGTTCTCCTTCAGATCCAGCTGCATGATCGGGTAGCTGCGCGACGCGCCCAGCACGTAGGCGGTCGCCACGGTCATCACGTGGTCCGCGGCGTTTTCGCGCTCGCGCTCCTCCTTCGCGGTCTGCGCCGCGGCCTCGTCCGACCAGAGCGTCCCGGCGGCGCCGGCGACGAGCGCGGCGGTGAAGCCGCCGCCCGCGGACAGTTTGAGGAAATTGCGGCGCTCGGCCGACTTCGGTTCGTTTCCGTCAGTGGTCATCTTCGTCCTCCCTCGGAGCGTTACTCGTTTCTCCGGAGTCCCCCGCAGCCGCTTCGCTCCGCAGGATCGCGGCCACGAACATGACCGCGGCGGCGAGCAGCAGCAGCATTTCGGGCACGTCGCCGAGCGGCGCGGCGCCCGTCAGAGCTCCCGACGCAACGTTGCCGGCGAAGGCCAGCATCAGCGCCGCGCAAGCGATCAACGGCATTTGGTCCTCCCTTGTCGCGTTCGGCGACGGAACCATGTAAGCGTTTACGCGGAGGACGCGCAAGCCCCCTCATCCGGTTCCATTCGCCGGTCGGATCCGTTAAGGGGGCGGAGGGACGTTTCGATGGCATCCGACTGGACAGACCAACCTTCCCGCTGGTCGGGCGAGCGGCAGCCGACGCTTCTGGACGTCGCGAAGATGGCGCGCGTGTCCACGGCCACCGTCTCCCGCAGCCTCAACACCCCCGAACGGGTGCTCGACGGCACGCGCAAGCGGGTGATGCTCGCCATCGAGAAGCTGGGATACTCCCCGAATTTCAGCGCGCGGGCTCTCGCGGCGCGGCGGACGAACACGGTCGGGGCGGTGATTCCCACCATGGAGAACGCGATTTTCGCTCGCGGGCTGCAGGCGTTTCAGGAGGAGCTCGTGCGGAACGGGAAGACGCTTCTGGTGGCGTCGTCCTCATTCCGCTCGGATCTGGAGGCCGAGCAGATCGAGTCGTTGGTGAACCGCGGGGCGGACGCGCTGCTCCTGATCGGGACGGAGCGCCACCCCGCTGTCTATGAATTCCTGAGAAGGCGCGGTGTGCCAACCGTTCTCGCCTGGGCGTTTTCCGGCGACCCTCCCGCCGCGTGCGTCGGATTCGACAACGCGGCGGCGATGGCACGGCTGGCTCGCCAAGTGATCCTTCGCGGTCATCGTCGCATCGGCGTGATTTCGGCTCCCACGGAAGCGAACGACCGGGCGCGCGACCGCATCGAGGGCGTTCGGCGCGCCGTGGAGGACGCCTCGCTCGACTGGACGAAGATTCCCGTGGTCGAGGCCGAGTATGACGTGGAGCGGGGGGCGGAGGCGTTCGACCGGATCATGGCGACCGCTCCGGAAACCACGGCGGTGATGTGCGGCAACGACGTTCTGGCCGCCGGGGCCCTGCGCGCCGCCAAGCGCGCCGGCCTCGTCGTGCCCGAGGACGTTTCCATCACAGGGTTCGACGACATCGAACTGGCGCTTTTGGTCGAGCCGACCCTGACGACCGTGCGGGTTCCGCACCGAGAGATGGGCTTCGCCGCAGCCAGGATGCTCGTCGAGGCCACCTACAGCGACGGCCCTCTCACCAATGTCGAACTGGACTCGGAGGTCGTCCATCGGGAAAGCCTCGCGCCGCCGCGGTCAAACCGGGTCGGCGCCGCAGCCGCTCCGGACCGGTAGGAATCCGTCCCGGTCGGCGGAGGTCCGGATTCTCCGGGCGGCGACTTAATCCGAATCACCTTCCTCAATTCGCGGATTCCGGCCCGATTCGCGGATGCCCGCGACGCCCGGGCTAGCCTGCGCGCCCCTCGCGACAGCCGAAAACGCCGTCCCCTCGCATCCTTCGCCGGGAGTATGTTCCGTTGGATCCGCGTCGTGCGTCGGGTGGGTTCAGGGCGTCGGCGTTTCCGAACCTGGGCATAATCCGTCCGGGGGTTGGTAGTCTGGCGGGTGATCCGCACCGAATCACTTCCGCGATTCTCGGATGCCCGCGTCGCCCGGGCGACCCTACCACGCGACAGCTGAAAACGCCGTCCCCACGCTTCCTTCGCCGGGGGTATGTTCCCTTGGATCCGCGTCGGGGGGTTCAGGGCGTCGGCGTTTCCGAATCCGGACAATTACCGTCCGGGAGTTGGATGTCGGACGGGTTATCCGCACCGAATCACTTCCGCGATTCGCGGATACAGGCCCATTCGTGGGTGCACCGGCGCCCGCGCAATCCGGATGCCCCGCCTCCCGCCCGCCGAATCACCCTCCTCGCGCAACCTTCGCCGGGCGAATGATCCATCGTGAACACGGCGCGAGGGCGCTTTGTCGGGATTCCGGGCGGCGGAGATTCGGAATCCAGTCGCTTGTCGGCCGGCGTTCGACCGCGGGAGGACGACCCACTCCGAATCACCCGCCGCGATTCGCCGAAATGGGACCGATTCACGGGTGCCTGCGGCTCCCGCCCGATTCGGCGGCCCCACCCCTCGCCAGCAGGCTTTGCCGTCCCCGCACATTCTTCGCCGGGCGGATGTTCCCTGGTCTCGCGGCGCGCGGCGCGCGTCGGCCGCGTCCTGGCGGCGGCGGTCCGGAATCCGGGCATCTTGCCGCCGGTAGTCGAAGGCGGGCGGGTGATTCGAGCCGAATCGCGATTCGCGGAACCGATCCGATTCGCTGATGCCGCGGAGTTCACGCGATCCGCCGGCCCCTCCTCCCGACGACGGAATACACCGACCGCGAGCACCCTTCGCCGGACGAATACTCCCTTGTCCCAGCGTCGCGTGGCGCGCGACGGACGGGATCCGGGCGGCTGCGGTTCGGAATCCGGGAATCGAACCGCCGGAAATCTAAGGCGGTCGTGTGATGCGCGCCGAATCGCCTTTCGCGATTCGCGGAAACCGATTCGATTCGCGGATGCGGCGGCACCCGCGCAACCGGCGGTCCCATCTCCTGACGACCGAATACACCATCCCCGCCATCCTTTGTCGGGCGGTTGTCCCCAAGTCCCCGTGTCGCGTGGCGCGCGTCGACCGGTTCCGGGAGGGACGGTTCGGAATCCGGGCATCGTCTGGCCGGCGTTCGAAGTCGGGCGGGTGATTCGCACCAAAACTACTTCCGCGGTTCGAGGTTTTTGGCCCGTTTCGAGGATTCCGCGGAATCCGCGAGGTCCGGCGTCCCCGCCGCCCGTCCGCCAAAAACACCGTCCCCGCGCACCGTTGGACGGGCGAATGTCCCCTTGGCGCCACGTCGCGTGGCGCGCGCGGGAAGGATTTCGGGCGGGGAGGAGGGTTTTGTGCGGGATCCTGGCACCGCCCAACCAATAGCGAAGGCGGGAAGACGCCCGCGCGAATCACTCGCTGCGATTCGCGGAAACGGGGCCGATTCGCGGGCGGCGCGGTGAACGA
>JANQKA010000393.1 GCA_028281405.1 Hasllibacter sp.
TTTCGGGGTCGCGCAGGCGGCGCATGATCAGACGAAGGCGCGGCAGCCCGCCGTCGGAATCGTGGATGAGGGGATCGTCGGCCACGGGAAGCGTGTGGCCGGGCGGCGCGGCGGCGTCAACTTCATTTTCCCTTGAGCGAGAGACTTGGGTGTGAACACCGGACCGGTCGACGATGGTTGTCGGCGCACTCCAACGATTCGCGTTGATCTTCCCCCGGATCGCGCCACCGATTTCATCAAACCCGCCGGCGCTTCCGTCAACGCCGAAGCGTCGCCATGCCGCCGCCGGAAAGCGGTCCGGGAGCGGAACCCGGAACACCACGCGGCACCGTGGAGGAAGCCGAGGCACAATCGATCGCGCGCGACGCGGAAGCATGATCGGGAGAAAGCGGGACCGCGAGGCGGAGCGGGCGACGATCCGGTTCGCCATTTGCGTGGCCCGCTCCGGGCCGCGCCCCGTCCGTCGGGCGCGGGAGCGGGTCGGGAGCGCGGGCTTCCGGTCACGGGCTGGGAAATCCTCCGTCGCTTCGGCGGCGGGGCCGGGAGCGTCGGGCGCTCCGCGGCGGTCGGCGGAGCGGGGCGAAACCCGCCCTAACCGGCGGAGTTCCCGCCGCGCAGGGCGGGGACGTTCCTCAACGCCTTCTCCAGCGAGACCACGTCGTTCACCGTTTCGACGAAGCCGATCAGGCTTTCCTTGGCGAATCCTTCGTCCACGACATGCCGGACCAGCTCGACCAAGGGCGTCCAGTAGCCATCGACGTTGAGAAGCAGGATCGGAAGATCGTGGAATTTCAGCTGACGCCAGGTCAGGGCCTCGAAAAATTCGTCGAGCGACCCCGGGCCTCCCGGCAGCACGACCACCGCGTTGGCGTTCTTGATCATCACCATTTTGCGCTCGTGCATGGTCTCGGTCATGACCAGGCTCGTCAGATCGTGCTTTCCGACCGCGCGGTTGCCGACCTCGAGTTCATAGAGGCTCTCGGGAATCACGCCGAACGTGTTCGCCACGGATTCCGATTTCTCGGCCTCCTCCTGCGCGGACCGCGCCACGCGTCCCATGAGGCCGATGTTGCCCGCTCCATACACCAAGCGCCATCCGTTTCTGGCGATCATCCGTCCGGTCTCCTCCGCCGCTTCGGCGAATTCCGGGCGCACGCCGTCGCGGGAACCGCAATAGACGCAAACCGAAGGGGGCATTCTCATGGGGGATCTCCTGTTCTTTTTTGACGCTTGTAGATATCGCGCTTATATTCGGCAAGGTCGCGGGCATCCGCGCAATATGGGAGGCGGTGGGTGATGAATACTCGACTTTTGACGGTGCTGGCGGCGCTTGGCGCCGGGAGCGCCGCCGCGGTCACGGTCGCGGTCTATTTGGCGCCCGGACCCGATTCGGGGAGGGTTCCCGGGGAGGCCGCGCCGGCCGCGGAGGAATCCGGACCGGGCGCTCCCGCGGACACGGTCGCGACCGATGAAGTTCCCGCGGATGAGGCGCCGTTGGAGGAATCCGCCGCCGCGCCGCCGAATGACGAAGATCCCGCGGATGAGGCGCCGTTGGAGGAAACCGCAGCCGCTCCGCCGAAATTCGATCTCGTGCGAATCGATTCCCGCGGCGGCGGCCTCGTCGCCGGAAGCGCCGAACCGGGCGCCGGGGTCGAGGTTCTCCTCGACGGGAGTGAGATCGCTTCGGCCAAGGCCGACGCCGCGGGCGGATTCGTCGCCTTCGTGGAGGTCGGGCAAAGCACGCGGCCGCGGTCGATGACGCTCGCCGCGGTGTCCGCCGACGGAACGCGGACCCTGTCCGAGCAGAGCGTGATCGTGGCGCCCGTGATCTTGACGGCGGAGGCCGAGGAAGCGGCGGTTCCCGAAGAATTGGACGACGGGAACGACAATTCGGCCACGGGCGAAGCATCCGGCGCGGGCGGAGATGGCGGAGACGCGGTTGACGACGCGGAAGCCAGCGGGATTGGAACGGACGCGGGGGAAGACGGGGAATCCAGGATCGCCTCGGAGTCGGAAACCGGAACCGGCGATGACGCGCCCACTTCCGAAGCCGCCGGAGAGGCGCAACCGCCGACGTTGCTTCTCGCCGACAGGGAGGGCGTGCGGGTCATCCGGCGGTCCCCGGGCGACGGGGGCGATTCGCCGGAAAACGTGGTGGTCGAGGTCATCAGCTACGGGGACGGGGAAGAGGTTCGGATATCGGGCCGCGGGACGCCCGGCCTGACGGTCCGGATTTATTTGGACAATCGACCGAGCGGGGTCGCAGGCATCGGCGCCGACGGCTCTTGGGAAGCGTCCCTGTCCGGCGTTGGCGAAGGCGACCACACGCTGCGCATCGACGAGGTGGACGGTTCGGGCAACGTCGTGTCGCGCCTCGAAACCCCGTTCCGGAGGGAGGCCCCGGCGGTCATCGGCGCCGCGGCGGCGCGGGAGACCGATGGCGAGGCTCCCGTGACGCTGGTGACCGTGCAACCGGGCAACACCCTTTGGGAATTCGCCGCCCGGGTCTATGGCGACGGGCTTCTCTACGTGAAGCTGTTCGAGGCAAACAAGGACCAGATCAGGGATCCCGACCTCATCTACCCGGGGCAGATATTCGCCGTGCCGGAGCAGTGACGCGGCGGCGGCCACGCGCCGCTTTCGGGTCCACCGCGACTCCGGGTGGGGGATGCGGGGAATTTCACTCCATTGTCGGAGCTTCGGCTCCGGGAGTCGGGCGCGGGGAGGCCGTCATGCTTCCGGGGGAACGCGATCCGACTCGGCCCCGCGCGGACGGAGTTCGGCTTGGCTTGGTATGGACGCCGGGCGGTTGGAAATCGGCCGCGTCGCCTCACTCGATAATTCGACCGGAAAGGGCGTTCGCGCGCCGACGGGCACCCGCCGGGGAGGCTCCGCGGACCGGGATGAGGTCAAAGAGAGAAAATTGTCCGGTTGCGAACGCGGCCAAATCAGGAGGCGGGAAGGGGAGGTGGGGTGTTTCCATTTTCAGGACATTCCCACCCTGCCGCGGTTCCGGCCTTTCCATTCCCACGATCGGGCGGCCGGGTCCGGGGCCGGGGATATCCGGTCTCCGCGGGGAGATGTCCACGATGTCGACGCACGATTCCTCCGGTGGATGATCGGGTCGATCGCATGAGTGGATCGGTGGGGTCGGCGCGCGGCCTCCGCGGAGGGCCGGGGCCCGTACTCGTTTTGACCACTCCTCACCCGACGCGATTTGATCCCTTCGGAGTCCTCGTCCGCGCGGTGAGCGGATCCCTCGCGCCCTCCCGGATTCCACGAATTTCGCGCCGGCATGCCGCCGCTCTCATGATGCCGATGGGCGCCGCGGCCCTTGGCGCGGAGGGTTCCCTTCAAATGGAGCGCCTGCGGTTTGATGGATTCCGCGGCGAGAGCCTCGAAGTGGTCAACGCGAACCGCGCTGGACGCCAAACACAATCGTCAACCGCTGTTGCGCTCACGCCCAAGTCGCCGGCGCTCCATCGAAGGCGGCCCCTCCCGGGGATTGTTCTTCATTGTCCGTGAAATGTGCCTGAAACACCACCGGCGGAAGCGGGGGGGCGCCGAACTACGGGCGCGCCAATGTCATGACCCGCTCCAGTTCCGGATCGCGCGTCAGGGCGCTTGGAATTTGATATTCTTTGCTGAATCTACCGGGATACCATCCGGTCGATGTCCTGACGCAATGCGCCAATTCGAAGTCCGGGTGGGTTTTGTGCGGGCGTCCCACGAGGCGCCGCATCCAATCGCCGCCGAATTCGTGAAGGTTGCCCCAGCCATCGACCCGGCAGAAAAATCCAGCGGGACGGGCGCACCATTTTTGCGGGCAGGGCCTGTTGGGATTGGATCTGAGGGTGTGCTCGTACTGGGGAAGGGGGACCAGGTCCGGTGTGTCGGGAAACACGTAACTTCCCCGGATCGTCACCGCTCTCCTCAACGCGGTCCGGGCCGCGTCGAAGACGCTCCGTCCGCTCTTCGAAATCACCAACTCGTCGATGTCGCAGTTCAGCACCGCGTACGCGGCGGCTCCCATGTCGCGGCGCGTGATGTTCAGGATGGAATTATGCAGCGCGATCAGCCAATATCGATCGCCATCCACGACCATGGCGCCGCCGAATAGGTAGGGGGTGCCGACCACCCGGCTCACGGCGATCTCCGGGATGGAGGCGAGCGCGTCCTCGACCTCGTCCAACCCGTAATTGCCCGAGCTGTTGTCGTAGAGCACGACCGCGTCGGCCCCGTGCGCGCGGGCGTGATACCGCGCCCAGGTGGCGATCCACTCGAGGTCGTTGTCGCGCGAGATCGTCGTCACGACCCTCCGTCCCCGGAAGGCTTCGGTCTCCGACGCGCGAACGGGCAGTTCCTCCTCCCAACCATCGAGGCGTATGCCGAGGTCCGCGCCTTCCGGCGCGGGCAAGCGCACCTGCTCGCATTGACCCATCATTTGGCGCTTCATCCCGCGGGCCGGCTTGCCGTCCACGCGCAACCCATCCCGAAGCAGGGGCCAAAAATTAAGCAGCCGGGGGCTGGTGATGAGCACTTCCTTCCCGCTGGCCATGCGAACCGCATCATAGGCCAACGTGCGGGAATCGTGCAGGGCGTGGAAGCGCTCGTTGCGGTGGCGCTCCGGAACGAAGCTATCGCGGCGGAACGGCAAGTGTTCGGGGACCACCAGGCCCCGCATTTTGAATCGTCTCGAGTCCATCAATCCCCCCCATTGACAAGTCTGGCGGCGACTTTACCCGCGCCGAGCGCCCGGCGCAACCACTTTTGTCGGAGGCATCTCCGCTGTGGCGCCGATGATCCGACCCCCGACGATGGATAATCGCCGTGGTCGGGTCCAAGCGTCCGCGGTTCCCCGGGCCCGCGAATCGATTTCGATTCGGACGAAACCGGACGTGAGGATGCTTCGTCCGGTTCCCCGGCCGCACGGGTGGAGTGCCCGCTTCCGCCGCGGAGGCTTTGTTCGGTTGATGACCCCGACGGGGGGCCATGTTTTCCGGTCACCCGATCTCCGCAAATCCTCCCCGCCTTTCCTCCACCATGCGCCACGCGGGCCGGAGTCGGCGGGAGGCGGGCCGGGCATTGGGTCAGGCCGTGCCTCGGCGGACCCGGGAAATCGACGGACAATGCCTTCATGGAGAGTTTCAATGGCCGTTGCCGAGACGAATTCCCGAACCGCCATGGTCTACGAAATTTGGGCGGAGCGCGGGAGATTTCCGATGCCTGGAGTGTGGCAATCAACACGGTGGGGCCGCGCGGCCGCCATGGCGACCTTCCGCCGACGGTGAATGCCGCCGCGTTGGAGGAGGAGGCGAGGGAGGCGGGAAAACGG
>JANQKA010000406.1 GCA_028281405.1 Hasllibacter sp.
CCCGGCTTGATGAGAAGATGAAAATCCTCGATCGCCACGAGATCGATGTCTCCCGCGCCCTTCGGCTGGTTCAACACCGCCGAATAGGTTTTTGAAATCTCGTCGATGATCCGCTGCGCGAGGTTCCTCGTCCACTCCGGGATGTGATCCGGAACGCCCGGTTCATCGGGATCGTCGGGATCGTCGTATTCGTCGATGAACGCCTCATGCAGCTGTTCCGCCGCCCGTCGCAGTTCTTTCATGCCGGCGCCGCCCTTTTCGGTTATTGAAAGGTCCGAACTGTCCCGCAGGTGCTCGGCCACCTCGATCATTTCCAGCAGGCTGAGGACGGAGCGCAGGGCCAAGTTGTAGGCCTCGGCCATGCTGGAGGTTTCCTCGCCGACTTCCAGGTCATGGAGCGCCGACAAGTCCTCCACGTCCGCCGCGGCGCGGTACCGTTTCCAATTCGGATCGTCGTCTTCGGCGCATTCGGAAGCCACGATGCGCAGGATTTCGCGGAAACAATGCGCGAAGGCCCGCGTGGACTCGTTCATGTGGTTCTCGTCGTCATTCATCGATTGTTCCTCGGCCGCGCGTTCCGTGACGGGGATGCGTCTTCCTACCATGCCGAAGCCGGTGTGGAAAGCGGGCGGGTCGTTTTTCCGCGAAGGAGACGGGTGCGGGTTCGGTCCCGGCGCGGGAGCGGCGTCGTTTTCGGTGAAAATGGTCGGTGGCGCGGGAGGGGACGCCCGCGGCGGTGGAGGGCGGGGCTATTCCGCCGCCTCGAGGGTGAAGCCCCTCTCGATCATGTCGGAAGGGGCGACGGGATAATCTCCGGAAAAGCAGGCGTCGCAATACCTCGGAGCCGCCGCGTCTCGTCCATCCGGCTCGCCCACCGCGCGGTACAGCCCGTCGAGCGAGATGAATTTCAGGGAATCGACGCCGAGATGCGCGCGCATTTCGTCTGTGCTCATCGTCGCCGCGAGGAGTTTGTCCCTCCGCGGCGTGTCCACGCCGTAGAAACAAGGCCACGCCGTCGGCGGGGAGGCGATGCGGAAGTGGACTTCCGCCGCGCCCGCGTCGAGCACCATCTCCTTGATCTTGCGCGAGGTCGTGCCGCGCACCACGCTGTCGTCCACGAGCACGACGCGCCTGCCGCGGATCAGGGCCCGGTTCACGTTGAGCTTGAGACGCACGCCCATGTTGCGGATCTGCTCGGTCGGCTCGATGAAGGTCCGCCCGACATACTGGTTGCGGATGATTCCCATGGCGTAGGGGATGCCGCTCTCCTGGCTGAAGCCGATGGCCGCCGGCGTTCCGGAATCGGGAACCGGGCAGACGATGTCGGCGTCCACCGGATATTCCTTCGCCAGTTCGACCCCGATCTGGCGCCGGGTCTCGTAGACGGACCTGCCTCCGAGGATGGAATCCGGGCGGCTGAAGTATACGTGCTCGAAAATGCAGAACCTCGGATTCGCGGGGGCGAATGGACGGTGCGACGAGACCTGGCCCTTCTCGACGACCACGAGCTCGCCCGGTTCGATTTCCCGGACGAACTCGGCTCCGACGATGTCGAGCGCGCAGGTTTCGGAGGCGAGCACGTGGCCTTCCCCTCCGATGCGTCCCAGCACGAGCGGGCGCACCCCCAGCGGGTCGCGGACGCCGAGGAGTTTGGTGCGCGTCATCGCCACGATGGAGAACGCGCCCTCGACCCGGCGCAGCGCGTCCTGCAGGCGGTCGGGCACCTTCCGTTGAAGGGACCGGGCCATGAGATGGATGATGCACTCGCTGTCGGAGGAGGATTGAAAGATCGATCCCCGGTCGATCAATTCGCGCCGCAGGGCGTCCGCGTTGGTGATGTTGCCGTTGTGGGCGATGGCCGCGCCGCCCGCGGAGAATTCGCCGAAGAACGGCTGCACGTCGCGGATCGCGGTCGGCCCCTTGGCTCCCGTCGTCGAATAGCGGACGTGGCCGATCGCCACCTCGCCGGGCAGGCTCCGAATCAGCGATTCGGAGGTGAACGTGTCGCGGACGTAGCCGAATCGCCGGGCCGAGTTGAATCCGGCCTCCGGATCGTGGGACACGATTCCTCCGGCCTCCTGTCCGCGGTGCTGTAGCGCGTGCAGGCCGAGCGCGACGAAACTCGCCGCGTCGGCGACGCCGATGGCCCCGAATACGCCGCATTCCTCCTTCGGTTTCCCATCGCCGAATGGATGCGGAAGGAAGGCCGGAGCGTTGAACGGATCGCGCGCCGACGGCGGGGCCGGGCGCGGCGTCATGGACGCGGACATCGTCGGCCCGCGCCCGCTCGACGGAACGGTGGCGGTCCCGCCGTCGTCGGATGAGGCGGCGCGGCGCGCGGTCGCGCGCGATTCGTCCCCTGAGGCCGGAGCGTTGATTGGACCGCGCGCCGACGGCGGGGCCGGGCGCGGCGTCATGGACGCGGACATCGTCGGTCCGCGCCCGCTCGACGGAACGGTGGCGCTCCCGCCGTCGTCGGATGAGGCGGCGCGGCGCGCGGTCGCGCGCGATTCGTCCCCTGAGGCCGGAGCGTTGATTGG
>JANQKA010000415.1 GCA_028281405.1 Hasllibacter sp.
GATTCATTGCGTCGTCGATGGGGAAAGGATTGTGATGGACGATTCGAAGGCGGATAAAGATTCGCGCGACCGAGCCGCTGTGTTTCTTGATGGGTATCGGGATGTGTTCGGTTGCGGATTTCACCGGGAGGGTTATCGTGTGGTTGGTTGGATTTGGGAATCAAGTTTTTCAGGGGATAAGTCGGCGCCGCGATATTTCTTGAATGAGGAGTGGGGAAACCTCTCAATGGCCGGATTCCGACATGTGGCGGTATATCAAAGTCAAGCGACTTGGAGGCCGTCATGTCGGACGCGCGGGAATTCAGAACTGGAAACGTCGGAGCGACAGAGGTGGAGGACGGTGGAATTGGTGAGGGGTGCCCACGGAAAGATCGATTTTCAAAATTGCGCTTCCAAATCGATGACGTCGGTGGATGATTTACATGGACAGGAGAACCTCGGAGAAAGTTGAAGAATATGATCGTGAAGCGCAACAAGGCGGGTTGACAGGACTACGAAAAAATCCGAATACCTATTACAGCCGAGGCTCGATTCCATTTATCCGGGAGCGTGTCAATTGTTCCGAGACATCGATGGCTCACGCAAATTTGGGTTGACACGGTCGAACTGGAATTCATCCCGCACTTCGGACCTGAGCGTTGGATGAAGGAGTTCGGTGGACGAAATTCCTCCCCTCGGATTCACGGGCCGACGAGGCGGAACCTCGGTGGTCGGGAGACGATGGCCCGGTTTTCGGCGGATGAGGGGGCGGTGCGCCCGCCCGGGGACGGTGAGCCACGGTCGACCCGGTGGTGGAGGGGGCAGATTCCCGTCGAGGGTCACGTGCGCGACCGTTCCCCGAGGGGATGTCTTGCCGCCGCGGATTTCGCGTTACCGGCCACTCGATCAGATTCGGATTCCGGTGGAGGCAAGGCCGTCGAGGTCGCTCGAAGTGCAGTATTTCAAGGCCAGGAACGGTTTCAGGGGGCGGCGGCGCCCGGTATGGACAGACGTACATCGGGGTGGACAATCCTCGGAGGATGGTCCATGATACCGGCTATCGCGGTGGTGTGATCACGGCGGTCACGCCGCTTTGGTGCGGAATCGGGGCATCCGGCCCCGTCAGGTGCGCCGCTGGCCACGTAACGAGGAAAGGTTGGGTGATGACGACTACTTCCAAATTCGCCGCGCACCGCATGTGCGTGTCCCTTGACTGGTCCGCGAACCTGCAGGTGTTGCAGAAGGCTCTCTATCTCTCACAGGCCGCGCACCTCGTGGAACACGGCGAACCGCTGGTCAACGAGCATTTCCACTCGACCGACGTGGGCCCCATCCTGCCTTCGGTGGACCAGGATCTGAAGGGATTCGGGCGCCGCCCCGTCAAGAACATCTTCTGGTTCAACAGGGGGTTGTTGGATCACGCGCCGGAGGCGCGGACGATCGACTTGATTGCGGAGCGGATCAAAAGCCGAACGCCCTCCCGCGAGGTTGGCGCGTGGCTTGTGAAGTTGACCCACATGGATGGAGGGGGATGGGCCAAACACTATCGGCCGGGAGGGCTCGGGGTCGTCATACCCAACAGGGACATCTTGGAGCACGGGAAGGCGTTGCTGTTCCAAGAGACGCGGAGCGCCGCATGACGAGGGAAGGGGAACCTTGGGGCGTGTCGTCGTCTGACCGGTGGGAGGGTGACTGGAGCGTATCGGCCCGCGGGGAATTTCGCTCCTCGCGCCGTCGGACGGGACGGGTGTGCGTCCGGAGTTGAGGAACCGCGCGGGCGGGATCGTGGTCGCGTGAGTCGTCGGAATGTGGTCCACACCATGGCATGATCGGGAGGAGCAATCCCATCCGAGGTGGAGTTGCGATGATGGCGTGGTTGTCCGTTCGTGAAGATGGCCGCTGGACGGCTTCGTGGATCGAAGATCACGCGGCGTATCCGCTGGATGATCGCTCAATCGCCCGCATTCCGTTTTCGCATAATCGGCATTATGTAAATTCTGCGGTATGTAAATTCTGCGGTGGTGTGAAATTCAACCCGAATTACAGATAGTTATGCATTCGTCTTGGTGGACCAGACCGTCCAGGAAAATCGTCGTCCGGCATGTTGAGCGGCGTCACGCTTTTCAAGTCGCTCGAGGTGTCCGTCGCCAACTTCATTGATGAACATGCCGGGTTTGCCCGATCGGACATTGCCGAACAACAAGCGTACCGGGCACGAGAGGACTTCCCCGGCGCGGCCATCTCCGGCTTCGAATCAATGCCGCACGATACAGGCTCAGGAAATCAGGCCGCGTTACTCCCTGATTGATCCCCCTGATGCTTGCCTTCGCGTCCACGAACGATACAAGCACGGCCCACACGGTCGCTGTCCTCCCCCGCCCCCGCCCGGTGGCGCACCGAATCCGCATCGCCATGGACAACACCCGATCAGGAGCCGACATGAGAACCGGACGCCACATCGTTCCCGCCGCGGTGTTTTCCTTCATCCTCGCGTTCACGTCGTCCTGCGCCCTGCATCCATCGAGCATCGGCGCCGACGTTCCGGCGGGCATGGACGCCTACGAGAACGAGAGTTGTCAGTTTCTGGCGCAAAATCTCGAATTCGTCGAAGCCGACCTCGACAGGCTCGTCGAGAACCAGAAGGACGAATACCGTTCCGACATCGCGTTGACCTGGATCGGGATTGTCCTGTTTCCCTTCGCCTTCTGGTTGTTGCCCTATGCGTGGATTGAAA
>JANQKA010000423.1 GCA_028281405.1 Hasllibacter sp.
TGTCTTTCGGCCGCGGGTCGCGGCCCGCCATGATTCGCCTTGAAGGGCGCCGCGGGCGGCGCTTGGGATTTAACCATGAACTCGGACGTCCGGAAACCACGCGTGGACCACGCGACCGCCACGGCGGGTGATTCCCCGACATTTCCATCCGGGAGTTTCACGAAAAATCCGGCGTCGTCAATCCCTGCGGGAAACCCGCTGGGCCGAGTGGGCGATATTGGGACGATCCCGCGTTGGCGCGCGCACGAACCGGAATCGCGCGCCTCCTGCGCATCGCCCCGTGAACGCTTTCCAAACACAATGCGCACCCGCTCCCACCCGGCGAAACGGGGCCGCTCGTCGGTCGACACCTTGACGGGGCGGGAGAATTCCGCTCGGGAGCTTTGCGGGACCCTTGGATGGCGAGGCTTGGCGCGGTCGGCGCGTCGCCAATTGAAGGCGGAGGATGAGGCCGAGGAAGCCGTCATCGGCGTCGCCCCGCCGAGGATCCGCATTTTACGGGGATTGCCTGGAATGATGCCGGGAGCGGTTATCTCCCTTGACAATGGGCTGTCCAGCGCCCATATCACCATCCAAGACAGGGGCGGGGATGCTCCCGGGGCACATGACGTGGGGGCGAAAGCCCGTGCGTGTGCCCGGAAGGGCTGGAACGGAGCCTCCTACGGGTCAATGGACCTCAAGGGCCAACGCTCGACCAGTTTTCGCGAACGAGCGAAGCGAAGAGGCGGGCAGGAACGCGGTCGACGGAGGGGAAGGAAGGATCCGTGGAATCGGCGAGTACAAATCTGAAATTCGTGCTTGCGCCAACACGGGTCCTTCGCGCGATCCCTCCGCTTCGCCGCTTCCTCGCGCGTCCACGCGGACCGGAGCGGGAGGGGCGGGGGCGGCCGCCTGTTGGCGCGGAAGCCTCCGCCTTTGGAGCACCGGCGACTTGGGCGCGTTCACAACAACGGTCGACGAATGTGTTCGGCGTCCTTCAACGATTCGCGTCGAGCACCGCGCGGCCCGCGCCACTTGTTCCAACAAACCCGCCGGCGCTCCAAGGGCGCGATTGTCATCTCGTGAATTTCTTGTGCTTGATCCGCTTCGGCTCCAAGGCGTCGGCGCCCAGGCGGCGCTTCTTGTCCTCCTCGTAGTCCGAAAACGCCCCTTCGAACCATTCGACATGGGCTTCGCCTTCGAACGCGAGGATGTGGGTGCAGATGCGGTCGAGGAAAAATCGGTCGTGGGAGATCACCACCGCGCAGCCGGCGAAGTCCACGAGGGCGTCCTCGAGCGCCCGGAGGGTTTCGACATCGAGGTCGTTGGTCGGCTCGTCGAGGAGAAGCACGTTGCCGCCGGATTTCAGGAGTTTGGCCATGTGGACGCGGTTGCGTTCGCCGCCCGACAGAAGCCCGACCTTCTTCTGCTGGTCGGTTCCCTTGAAATTGAAGGCTCCGCAATAGGCGCGCGAATTGATCTGGGCGTCGCCCAGGTCGATCACCTCCGCTCCGCCGGAAATCTCCTCCCACACGGTGTTTTCGGGCGCGAGCGCGTCCCGGGACTGGTCGACGTAGGAAAGCTGGACCGTGTCTCCGTAGTCGATCCGGCCCCCGTCGGCCTCCAGTTGGCCCGTGAGCATGTTGAAGAGCGTCGATTTTCCGGCTCCGTTCGGCCCGATCACGCCGACGATGCCGCCGGGAGGAAGCGAGAACGACAGATCCTCGATCAACA
The DNA here is from genome assembly GCA_028281405.1 of Hasllibacter sp. GTDB lineage: Bacteria > Pseudomonadota > Alphaproteobacteria > Rhodobacterales > Rhodobacteraceae > JANQKA01. The sequence continues at coordinate 1,714 of JANQKA010000423.1, forward strand.
GTTTGTCGCCCATGCCCTTCCGGAGGCTTTCCACTTCGATGACCTT
>JANQKA010000498.1 GCA_028281405.1 Hasllibacter sp.
CGGTGATTCGTTCTTCGGCAACCGTTGGGGTCCACGTGAAACGGGCGCTTCGAACCGTGGAATTCCGCTCCGGGGCCGCTCCGATGTGGAGGAAACATCGCGTTCGGAAAGCGACGGCAATCACAATTTCATGACAATTCCCACATATGGTTGCCGTGCGAAATTTTCACGCCACATATGGTGATTCCACGCACCACCCTTGGAGACCGCGGAATTCCCGGAATTCAACTTGCGGGCGCGGCGGACGGCGACATATGCTGCGGCTCATCCCATGGGGCGCGTGGAACGGGAATCGGGGTCGACGTTCGCACCGCAAAGACCACGGAACAGGGGCAAGCCATGACGCGCATCGCAACGGTCTCCGCGGCCATCGCGCTGACGCTCCTGACCGCCTGCGGCGGCGGCGGCGGCACCACGGAGCTCAGCGCCGCTCCCGGCGATGTTTTCGCGACGCTGCGGGTCGTCCGCGGGCCGATGGTTCCCGAGTCTTCCCGGTTCCAGCGAACGCCTTCCGGGCAGGAACGGAGCGTTTGGATCGAAGTATTCCAAGGCGAGGGTGAAAGGCTGAGTCCCGGTGTCCAGACCGGTTACAATGTTCCACAGGCGTTCAAACGCGAATACGACACGGAGGCTTTCCAGCCCATGAGCGTGCCGGTAACCACCGACGACGGACCGCCATACGTCTGGGTTCCCGCGAACGGCCCCATTCGACGGAACGACCCGGATCGGCAACTCACCGGCGTCGTCGAATACAACAGATCCCCGTTCGATGGTCAAAAGGCGGCCGTGGGAGCGTCCTGCGACGCCGAGGCCTGCGTTTTGTGGGAGGCGGACGCGCTCGCGCGGGTCGACCTGGGACGGGATGTCGTGGATATCTGGATCCACGATTTCAACGACGGCGGCGCGAACGACGATCGAACGCCCACATCCGATATTCATATCCGCGAGGTCACCATTTTCGGCGACGGGGCGCTCGAAAGCGGCGAATTCAAAGGCACGATCGGCGAGGATTGGGTGGTGGGCGAATTCGCCACCTGCCGACGCGGGAACGTGTGCGACCTCGGAGCGCTCGCGGCGGAGAACCCGTTGGGTTCGGACGCGTTCATAACCCGCTGACGGGGTCCGGACGAACCGCGCGGCCGGCCGATCATCGCGGGATGGGAAATTCGATCCCCGCGGAGCGGACCCGGCGGGCGGTGCCCGATCCCCGCCCCGGGGCGCGGCCGGCAAATCACCCCATGGCCACGACTCGGTTCGGGCGACCACCGCCGCCCGGCGGCCTGCCCGTCCGGAGGGCGGCGCGGACCACGCGCCCGCGCATGCTCCGGGAATCTTCGGCCAATGGAAATCGACGAACACGCGTGGTCCCCGCCGCGGTCGGGCGACCGCGCGCGCCCCGCCTTGACCGCGCCGGATCCGGACGGCGCGGGGAGAATCCGGCTCGACATCCCGGAACGACGGGAACCGCCGTCGCCCATTCTCGCGGATTGGACGCCATCGCGCCGCGGTCCACCCGTTTGCCGAGCCCGGCTTCGAGCGCCCAACCCGTCCCCTCCGCCGTTTGACCCGTCCGGAGGACCGTTCGTATTCCGATCGGCGTCGGGGCATTCGGCGGAGGACGGCGAAGGCGGACCCGGAATCGGAATCGCGCGATGCGGAAGGCGGCTCCGCATCCCGGTTCCGCGGAGCCCCGCTTCGAGGACCGCTCACGGCGGAGCGGGGAGGCGGCTTCGCGGTTTTCCGCGCGCGCCCGGGCCACCTCCCCGGGTCATGCGCTCCAAGGACATCCCCCGCCCCGCCTTGAACATTCGCATGGCGTCATGTTCGACTTGAGTCGGCCCCGACATCCGCTCGCCGGAACCGTTCCAAGGGATCCCCCTCAATTTCCGAGCTTCCAAGTCCCCTCGGGGAAGAAGGCGTGGAACGCGAAGGCGAACATCACGTCGTGGGGCAAATCGTTCCCATCCGCGTCCTTGACGCGGACCGACCCCACGTCGCGGGCCGAGGCGATATCGGCCTCCGCCAGCGCCGACGCCTGACCGGCGGTCCAGGAAATGGTCAAACCGTCCTCGGTGATCTCCCTCTCTTCGCGCAGGCGCGTGAGCGGCCAGGCGTTCGAGCCCACCCGCACCACCCGGACGAGCGGCGGAACGCCGTGCGGCGGCATCTCGCCGTCGTAGAGGAACGGTCGGGCGCTCCCGTCATAACCCACGTAGGGGTTCCGTCCGTACGGGCGCGGCCAGCCCGGCCGGTCCATCACCAAGCCATCGGGGTTGCGCGCCCTGAACTCGTCCCAGCTTTCCATCCAAGACGCGATTTGCGTGAGTTCGACCCCGTTGTGGAGGCCCACGATCCCGGTTCCCACGGCCTGTTGCCACCAACTCTCGGTTTCGCGGTCGAACATGATCATGTCCGAGTTGCGCAATTTGCCCGACACGCCGAAGGTCAGCGTCGCGCCGTCCACGCGGCGGTCGAAGGTCGGGCCCGAATTGCAGAGCGGGCAAAACGTGACCGCGATGGGCGTTCCGTCCACCTCGTCGTTCACGATCTCGTGCCAGGTCAGATAGCGGATGGGATAGGCCCGCGGCCGGGAACCATCGATTTCCACGGCTATCACCGGCTCGCGCCCTCCGATCCGGCCTTCGGCCGAGACGTCGATCATGGCGGGATCGTCGATCGCCGGTATGCCGTCCTTCGGGGGACCGCCCGAAATGATCTCCGACCAGGAGACGGACGCGTCGCCGAAATCCGTCAGCGGAAACTCGCGCTTCCAGAAGGACGGGTCCGCCGCGGCGGCGGAGGCCGCCGAGAAACAGGCGGCGAAAGCGATGGAGCGCGCGAACATGGCTCAAATCCTCCCAATGCCGGAACACCGCGGAAGTCCGGCGGAAGCCGCCCTTTCCGCGACGGCGCCGGACGACGCCCGGATCCGGGCCCGGGACTCCGCGGCCGGCGGGTACCCGTCACTCGGTGACGCGGACCTCCGTCATGCGGTCGGGCTCCCCCAACACGGAACCGTTTCCGCCGGCGCCGCGCTTGATGGCGTCGACAACATCCATGCCGCCCGTCACGCGGCCGACGACGGTGTATTGCCCGTTGAGGAACGATCCTTCGGCGAACATGATGAAGAACTGTGAATTGGCGGAATCCGGGCTGCGCGCGCGCGCCATGCCGATCACCCCCCGGTCGTAGTTGATGTCGGAGAACTCCGCCGGGAGGTTCGGCATGTCCGAACCACCGGTGCCCGCCGGGCAGGAGGCTCCCGCCACTCCGCATTGCACATCCCCGGTCTGGGCCATGAAGCCGTCGATGACCCGGTGGAAGGCGATGCCGTCGTAGGCGCCGGACCGCGCCAGGCCTATGATCCGTTCCACGTGAAGGGGGGCGACATTCTCGAATAGATCCACCGTGACGGTTCCGTCCGCCTCCCCCGCGACATCGATTTCGAGCCCGGACGCGAAGGCCGGCGCGGTTGACGCGAGCAGAGCGAAAAGGGCGCCGCGGACCGACCGCCGCCAAGCGTCGGCCGGGCGGCGGGCCGTTTCCCCGCCCCCCGCGCCATGCCCGGGGGCGGCGGCGGGAGCCGCCGAGGGCGGCCCGTCCCGCGATCCGGCGGCGGGCGCGTTCGGGGGATATTCAACTTCCGTCACGGGAAACCTCCATTGATCACGGCTGACCAACCCCAGAATACCCCGTTCGGGGGAAAGCGCGAGCGAAAACCAACCGGCGGCCCGCGATGCGGTGGACCCGGCCGGGGACGCGACGTCGGCCAACCACGGAAGCCGGCGACCCGGCGCGTCAGCGCGGCGCGGACAGCAAGCGACGCGACGTCGGCCAACCACGGAAGCCGGCGGCCCGTCGCGTCAGCGCGGCGCGGACAGCAAGCGACGCGACGTCGGCCAACCACGGGAGCCGGGGGCCCGGCGCGTCAGCGCGGCGCGGGC
>JANQKA010000517.1 GCA_028281405.1 Hasllibacter sp.
TCCGTGGGAAGCCGCCATCGCTTTCGCCCGCCGGGGATGTGTTCTCACCCAAGTCGCCGCCGCTCAAGGTCGCGCCCCAACCCGGTTGCCGCCGCTCAAGGCCGCGCCAAAGGACCGAATCCCTCGAATCCGGCGGCGGACACCGTCCCTTGGTCGAATCCATCCGCGTCCGCCCCGCGGACCCTTTGCGCGGGCGGGTCGGCGAAGACGTTCGGTCGGAATCTCCCGCGACTTCGAGTTTGCCCGATTGATGGCGCGCGAAGAGCCGCCAAGACGGGCCCAACAAGCCGACGCCTCGGCGCGCACGGGTGATTCGCTCCCGCGGGACCGCCGAACCGCTTCCGGCGATTCGCCCGAGGGCACGGATTCCGGGGTGATTCGCGCACGGTCGTCCCGGACTGAAATTAATCGGCACGGCGAGGCGGATGCCACAAGTCGTATTATCCCGTCGTCCGGCCCACCGCTCCGGTCGAATGCTGTATCCGCGCCGCGACATTCAATCCGGAACATCGTCCACGCCGTGGCCGCCCCATGGATGGCAGCGCAGGATCCGGCGCAGCGTCAACCAGCCGCCTCTCACGCCACCGTGTCGCCTCAGCGCCTCCAGGGCGTAAGCCGAGCAGGTCGGCTCATATCGGCAATTCATTCCCACCCAAGGAGAAAACACCAGACGGTAAATCCTGACGGGAAAGGCCAATATGTGGGCCAGGGGCGTCAAGGATGGATCCGGGAGAGTGCTCCGCGCAGGTCCGAAAGCAGGTCTTCGAAGGGGATCCCGGCGGTTGCGTCGCGACGACCGATCAGCACGTAGTCCCACCCGGGACGGGCGTTCGGGACGAGCGCGAGGCGGGCCGCCTCCTTGAGGCGGCGTCTGGCGCGGTTCCGCTTCACGGCGTTACCGACCTTTCTGGAGCAGACGTAGCCCACCCTGACGTCCGAACCGCCGCCGCGGTCTTTGGCCTGCAGCACGAAGCCGTCCGCCGCCAACTTGCGCGCGCTCCGCATGGCGAGGAATTCGCCGCGCTTCTTCAGCGTCGGGAGCGGCGCTTCACCTGGTCGCGCGGCGCCGCCCGGCGTTTCCGGCGAGGCCATCGGGTCGAATCAGGCGCTGAGACGCTTCCGGCCACGCAGTCGGCGGATGTTGAGGATCTTGCGACCGGCCTTGGTCGCCATCCGCGAGCGAAAACCGTGACGGCGCTTTCGAACGAGGTTCGACGGTTGGAACGTGCGTTTCATCGGGCGACTCCATGACAATCCCGCGCCTCCGGCGACCCCATGCCGCCCGCGGTCGCGAACTCCCCGGCCCCGATAAATCCTTCCGTCTCCGCTGTCAACGCTTCCTGAGGGCACCCGCGCGAATCGGGCCAAACGCCTCGGCATCCACCGGACACGCCCGCCGGACGCCCCCTCCACGGAAGCCGGGGCCCGGGCGAATCTTTCGGCGGTGCCCACCCCGCAGCCGATGGCCGTGCCAAGCGGATGAGCCGAAATCCGCCCGGGCGACAAGCTCATCGAAGAATGCCGGACCTTGGCGGGTCCGCCCGACCGAGGGTATACGCCCGGCCGTCATCGACAAGCGCGCCCGCGGCTTGTCGCGATATGCATCGGCCGCTCCGCCATGGAACCTGTGCGCGGCATCTCATGCCGCTGGCTCGCCATGCCCGTCTGGCGGCCACCCCGCGCTCCTGCCGGTCGCGGACCGGGCGGCGCCCCGCGCGAAATCTACAGACTCTCACGCGGCGGCGGCACGCCGAAGCCCCCCACACATGCGCCGGGGGGCGCGGAGGCTTGGGCACGAATGGCGCGGCATCCGCCGCCCCCCGCACGAAATCTGTAGGCCGCGCCCGGCGACCGGTCGGACGTCAACCTACGCCGCGCGAAACTCGGCTTTGAACGTCGTGGCGGTCAGCGAGACATGTCGGTCGAGCGGAGGGCGGAGTTCGAAGGCTTTCGGCCCGCCGGAGAAATCCCAAAGCCGGAACAGTCGCCATTCGTCGCGGTTGCTATCGGCGACGTCGAGCTCGTTGCTCGTGATGTAAAAGGGCATGCGCTCCCATCCGTTGGTCGTTTTGACCTCGATCAGGCGCGGGCTGCCGTCCGGCTCGAAGCTCTTGATGTCGTAACCCGCGCCGTCGCCATCCTCCTCCGACACCCAGCGCACCCGCCGGGCCAGGTCGTCGTGTCCCTTCCAGCGCAAGAAGGCCCTCTCGTGCGCCAAAACCCTCATTTCGCCGGCCTTGCCGAGGGCGCGGTTGCGCTCGTCCCGGCCGGCGAAGTCGAATTTCCGGGCGATGGAAAGAATCCTATCCGATTCCTTCGGGGGCGGCTGGTTCGACATCGTCGGAGGCGTCCCGAAGGGGATCAATTCCTCTTCCGGCGATTCATCCAGCCGCGGCGCTTCCGCCTCCCGCTCGAGCCAAGCGGGATTCAGCTCGAGCCAACGCTCCACCGCGTCGACAAGTGAACCTTGGAAATTGATCGCGGGTTGATAGCCCGGAATCCACGCTTCCCCCAGATTTTTCAGCACGGCGCTGATGTTCTGGTGCTTGAATTCGATGGAACTGTGCGTGCGGCCGTTCAGAAGCGGCAGCAGTATCCGTCTGTGTTCGGTTTTGTTGTAGCTCCGCCCGGCGATGTCCTCCGCGAGCATCTTGAAGTAATCCTCGACGATCAGATCGTTCTCTGCTTCGGTCCAAGGTGCGCGCGCCATGCCCCCAGGCTAAACACCGAATCCGGGTTGTCATCAAGGGAGGCATTTTCCCGACCTCCCGTGAATTGGACGGGGCCGAATCTTCACCCTCCTGATCGACCTCCGCATCCCTTGGCCGGCGCATCCGGCGGTGGGGGAGGAGCGGCGCGGAAACCCTTCGACGGAGACCGGCGCGCGAAACGTC
>JANQKA010000214.1 GCA_028281405.1 Hasllibacter sp.
GGACTCGCCCGAAGGGACTCTAACCACCCGAATGACGGGAGGCGCCGGAGACGACTACATCCTTGGCCTCGGCGGTGACGACCATATAGATGGAGGCACGGGCGACGACATCATCTTCGGCGGCATGGGAATGGACACCGTGTATTTCGGGGAAGCACGAGCCAACAATATCATCTGGAAGACGGGAACGGGAGCAGACGAGATCACCCATGTGCAGTCCGGGGACGATTTTGATGGCTATGATCAGTTGATCGGCGTCGAGAGGATCTTTTTCAGCTCGACACAAGTGATGGTTTCGGAACTCTCCGTCGACACGGCGCCCGGCGAACTGGCCACGGTGAATGACGACGCTCCGGAGGAAGAGCCCTATGTGGCGGGAACGCCGGTGAATGCTGCGCGATGGTTCACCATCCCATCGGGAGAGACGGCGGAGTACAGTCTCACCGGGAACGTGCCGACCGGGTTTTCCATTGACTCCGGGACGGGCGCGATCACGGTCCCCACAACATTGGTCGCCTCGACCTCGGTCGAGGTCACAGTGTCCACCGTCACCGGAACTGCCTTTACCTTCGACGATGTTTCGCACACGGTCATGTTCACCGTTCCCGACCCGTCTCAGAGTGTCGACTTCCCGAACGGAGAGGACGAGGCGTCCTCGGGAGATGGAGCCGTGCCTCCGGCGGATGACCAAGATTGCATCTGCCCCCACGCTCAAGAGGACTTTGAGTCCGTGACGCCGCCGACGATCGACGGTGACTATTTCGGCCTCTGACCGCCATCGTTATCAAATGTCTCGATCCGGGCCAGGTGTTTCCCACATTCTGCCCGGATTGAGGCGAAGAGAGAACAAGTTCCGGTCGCGAACGCGACCAAGACCAAATTGGGAGACGAACGCCATGCGATTCTTGTGTAGCAGCTCCGACCTCCGTGACGTGCTGACGGAACTTCTTGAGAATTGCGAAGGCGCCCGATGGGCGGTGGCCTGGGCCAAAAAAAGCGCGCTGGAGTTCGTTCCGCTCGAGGAAAATTGGGAGAAGATCGCACAATTGACCGTCGGAACAAGCTTCAATCACACTGATCCCGAGTTCATCAGCGAATACAACGGGCTCCCTGAAGTGGGATTCGTTACCATGTCGAGCGGTGTGTTTCACCCAAAGGTATACTATTTCGAGCACGGAGGTGGCCGCTGGGACTGCGTTGTGGGCAGTGTCAACTTCACTGAGTCGGCATTCAGCAAGAATTCCGAGGCCGCCGTGCGCATCAACCAGGACGACGCGGACGCCGAAGGAACACGCAAGAAGATCATCGACGAGTTGGACAGATATCAAACCCTCGGAAAAGCCCTAACCGCGGAGGAAATCGAAAAATATCTGGAAGGATGGAGGCGCAAAGAGGAATTCTTGAGCGAGTTCACCAACACGGACCCGTCTCCCGAAAGGCCTAAGAAGGCTCATCGGTCACATGACGTTCCAATCCTCAATGAGGGATGGAATCAGTATTTCCGCGAGGTGAAACGCGGGGCGAAGGAGCGACAAGAGCATGATCTGGAGGAAATGCTCGAACTTCTGGAAAGGGCCCAGAAGATGTTTCGAGAGCATCTTCGGTTCTCAGACATTGATAAAAATGGTAGGCGAAGGATCGCGGGGACCGTGGCGAAATCGTTGATTGAGGAAGACGAACCCGATTGGTGGTGCTTCGGGAGCATGTATCCAAGTGGTAAATTTGAGAACGCGATAAATGTGAATAATCAAGGGATATCCGATGCGCTCGACCATATCCCGCTCGAGGGCCCGGTCGAACGGGCGGATTTCGACGTGTTCGTAGATCTGTTTCGCTCGTCATTCGAGAAATCTGGGGTGGGCACCGCAACAAGGCTGCTTGCCATGAAGCGACCGGATTACTTCGTGTGTCTCAACAAGGGTAATAAAGAATCTTTCTGCGAGAAATACGGCATCCCGAAAAGTGTCAACCTCGACAATTACTGGCCTAGGGTGATCGAACGAATTCAAAAAACGGAATGGTGGGACTCCCCGCAACCTCCCCGGGGCATCGAGCGACGCGTTTGGCGATGTCGGGTTGCCATGTTGGACGCTATATACTGGTCACCCGGAACCGGTGGCTGACGACCGCAACGCCCCGTGGCCATGTCGACTCGGCGCGCTCTTTCGAGTGGAATTGCGCTTCCTCGCGTTTCCTCGATCCGGTGGTCTCCATGTTCCGTAACGCGGTTTTGTTCGGAGACCGCGGTGAAACGGTTCCGTTCCGGGAGCGGTAAACTCCGGGCGCGGTGATTCGGGTGGGCATTTTGGTTTCTTTGTTGCCCGATTCACCGTTCCTTTGATTGGCTCCCGATGTACGTTCAATTGGCGTGCTATCCTTGCTGGATTCGAACATTTTTCACGTTTCTCGTGGCATCCTCGGAGCCCGTCGGAGTTACGGGCATCGCTGTTTTGGGCGATGTAGCGGATGCCCGCTGGATTCCCATCCCGGGCTGTCGGACCCCGTTGGCTTTGAATGCCTTGGTCTGTGCGGCGTTGTCCATATCGTGATGTCCGAATGTTATGCGGATTTCTTCAACGTCAAATGTGAACTCTCAATGTTGGATATCGAATGGGTTTGGATTCGCCGCGGCGGGAGTGTTCGATTCAATCCGGGGCGGGGGTGTCCGGTACGTTCCGGGGCGCGTGCGTCCCGCTCGTGCCGGGGGGCGGGGCGAGTTTCTGCCGGGGCGGTGTTGTCCGGTTCATTCCGCGGTGGCGGATGGACCGGTCACGTTGTCGGGAGCGTGTTCCCGCTGGGATGTGGCTCCATACGGGTGGCGGGACCGACCGTCGTGATTTCGGATCCTCGGCCCCTTTTGTGCCCAGGAGCACGGCGAGCGTCGCGGTCCCATCGATGAAGGGGAAGCCCTCTGGAATCCCATCCCGGGCGAGTATGCCAACCTGTCTCGTCAACGGACTCGATCACCGAAACATTGTTCATTCTTGAGCCTCCCGCCGCTGGTCCTGACTTCCAAGGGCGGGTGCTATTCCTCGATTCCGCCGATAGCCTCGGGCTCAACATTGGGCGGGATCTTCGGACGGTGAACCACGCGGTGATTTTGGTGCGCGTCGGGTCGCGTGGGATGCTCCCGGCGCGACCTCCCTAGATCAGATCCTCTTCGCGAGCTCCAAGTAGCGGCAGAAGGCGTTCGCGAGATGTATCTGTCGAGGTGTCCGGCACTCGGGCTCGAATATCCGTGGGTTGGCGACAAGGATGCAGACACACTTGGCGCGCGAGATGGCGACGTTCAGTCGGTTCAGGCTGTAAAGGAACTCCATCCCCCGCGGAGCCTCTTCGGGTGACGATGTCGCCATCGAATAGATGACCACCGGTGCCTCCTGCCCCTGAAACTTGTCAACGGTGCCGATGCGCGCGTTCCGAAGCCGCTCACGGAGCGCCGCGACATGCGCGTTGTAAGGGGCGACGATCAGGACGTCCAGCTCCGTGATGGGGGCTTGCTCTCCTTGTCGGTTGGTCCAGTGCAGTCCGCTCGACACCAATGCTTGGTGGAGATCCTCCACCGCGTCGACCTCTTCGGCCGAGGTGTTCTGGTTGCCTTCGTGCTCCACCGGACGGAACCAGAGCCCGGCTCCGGCGAATGAAGTCCCGCCTTCGAGCGCCTGCCGACATAGATCCTGGCGCGATTGGAGACGCCCCTCGTAGAAGAGTTCGGAGGTCAGCGCGCATATCGATGGATGCAGTCTCCACGTTTCGGCCAGGAACAACCCTCGGTCGGCCGGGATGGTCTGACTTTCTCCGAGCAAATGCTGGAGCGCCGAGACTTCGGTGCCCTCCGGATGGCTGCCTTGCAGGGGCTGGTCCAACTGCTGGGGGTCGCCAAGCAAGACCACGTTGCGGGACGCCTGGGCGACGGCGAGTACGTTGGGCAGGGACATCTGTCCGGCTTCATCGACGAAGAGCACGTCGACGGACTCGGACAACTCCTCCCGGGCCCACAACCAGGCTGTTCCGCCCGCCACCTGAACATCTCCGTTTTCAAGCGCCGTGACGACGTCCGTGTTGCTGGTCGTCTCGAGGATCGGCTGCCCTTCATCCTCCGCGGCATTCCCGACCTTTTGAATGCAATCGATGGAGCGGCCTTCTTCGGACGCGGCTTCGACGACACCATCAAGCAGATTGCGGATGACCTTGTGGCTATTCGCGGTGATTCCGACCTTCTTTCCGTCCTGAACAAGTTTACAAATCATCCGTGCGCCCGTGAAGGTCTTGCCGGCCCCCGGCGGGCCTTGGATGGCCAGCACGCCACCGTCCAGTTCCAGTCCAATCCGCCGGGCGGCGTCCACGGGTGGCTCGCCGTCCCGCTGGAGCGACGCTCCGCCGGTCGAGGGACAACACAGCCTCGGAGCGCGGGACAAGAGCAGGTCTCGCTCGGCGCGGTGAGGACCCGGCGCGTCAACCCCGTTCGACGCGACCCACTCGCCTAGACGGAACAATGCTTCGGCCAGTTGCTTCGTGGGCACCACCGAATGTGCGAATAAGGCGGTCGGGTGATGGTCCGCGGCGGCCATGCGCTTTTTGATGTCGATGGTCAGAGCTTGGTTGTCGATGGCCTCGACCGAACCGAGTTTGTCGCCGCCGACACCGTGGAGGTCATTATTATTGGATATGTCGGTTTCCTGCTTCTGGAATCCATATCGGTGGACCGGGCACTGATCTGTGCCGCCAACGCGGGTTTTGAATTCGAGTCTTCCCAGCCCCATGTTCTCTTCGAACAATTCTTCGTCACCAAGGGAAGCGAGGCGGAAATACTCCCACCAGGAAGATTTCTCTTCGCGACGGTGCCAGTCGAGCATGTGCGCGAGCAGCCACGTCGCGTGCTGCTCATCGTCGCGCTCTTCCGGGTCGACGGGCACATCGACCAGCAGGCGCTCCATGAGTTCCCGCACCCTCTGCTGTCGTTCGCCGACGCTCTCGTTCGGCGCCCCATCCCCAAGTTCGGGCCGCGTCGGTTCTTCTCCGTCGCGAACAAGGCCGTCACGCAAATGCTCCAACCAATCACGCAACCTGAGCGTGGAGAAGCAGTCGTCGCGGTTGTAGGTCTCGACGGCGGCGCGCACGTCCTCGGGCACGGCGTCAATTTGGCCCGTCTCGAGGGATAACTCGAACGCGCGCAGGCTTTGGGATGCCTCGCGCAGTTCAAGCTCGCGCTCATAGCCGTGGAACCGCTCGAGATCCTTGAGCGAGTAGCGCTCGACGCTCGCGCGAATTGACTGTTTCGTGATCGAGTGAAGGTCGATGAAGACGCCGGCCCGGAGCAGACGGTCAACCTCGTCTTCCCGCGTCGCGTACCGACCCATAAGCCGCTTGATCGCGCCGGGCTCGTAAGGCGCGAAATGGAAGATGTGCAGATCCGGATGCCG
>JANQKA010000534.1 GCA_028281405.1 Hasllibacter sp.
CGAGGACGACATGGACTCCCTTAGCTTAACCGCATCCGTGGGAGATCGGGATGATTTGGAATTGACCGATATTGGGCTTCGTTTCTATCCGAACGGAGAATATCTGACGGGAACTTTCGATGCCAGAGGATTCGACGAAAATTATGGAGAGGAAAAAATTGTAATCCCTGTGCACATCACCGCTGACGATGGCAAAGGAAACGGGACGGACAGCATAACAATCGAGTTCAATCTTGGGAAAAGAATATTCAAGCGCGTGGACGGCGATAAATCATTTGATGGAAGTAACTACGAAGATGTCCTTCAAATTGGAGGAAACAACAACGAACTCAGGGGGTTTGAAGAAAATGATCAACTTCAAGTGCTGTACGGGTCTGGCAATAATCTGCGTGGGGGCTCCGGACATGATGCACTTTCAAGTGAAGATGGAAACAACAATTCGATGCAAGGCGGAACCGGGAATGATACACTTTCAATTGAAGATGGAAACAATAATTTTCTCAATGGCGACGACGGGGATGATACGCTGATAGTTGTGGATGGGGATAAGAACGTTCTTCGTGGCGGCGGCGGTCTGGACAAATTCATCATTTACTCAAATTCTCAATCTACCACGATCGTTGATTTCGAAGTGGGTTTGGACGAAATTGAACTCACTGCGTTTGACACGGCGCCCACCCCAACCCTCTCCGATGAAATTGAAGGGGGGAAGAATGTCGCGGTGCTCACCTTTCAGGAATACGGCAATGTAACGACCTTGAAACTGGAAAACGTTCAGTCCGCCAACCTAACAGCGGGAGATGATTATTTTTTCATCTGAGTCAACTGAAATTAAATTGCAACCCGAACCTTGCCGCTCATAACGCGAACTCGTAAACTGTTCAGCGGAGGAAACGATTAGCTCTGAATTTGTCGTTCAGATTGACGAAGTTTCTCGCTTTCAGTTTGTTTCATTGGCCTGCTGCCGATCATTTCACGACATCCCGCACTTCCCCGAGGTGCCGGAGGGCCGCGTGGTGCTGCCAGTCTTGTCGAACATCGTCGCGATCCCCCGTTTTCCTTGATGTCTGTGAAGAAATTCCCAATTCGGTGACCTGTTTGTGCTTTTTTCTGTTCAAACCTGTGGCTTCGCATGCCGGACCAAGGCTTGACTTAAGCCTGTTTGGTGTGCCCCATCCCATTGCCCGCTGATCGGCGATGCTCGCTGCGGGGCCGGTCAGGTGGCTGTGTACGCCACAATATTTTGATGGCGGGCACTTGCGGACTTCCGACGCATCCGATTCCCATGGTTGAACCACAAGGGGGGTCAGTACACCCTCAAACATATCGCGGATGAGACCCGTGATCGGATCAACAGGATAGAGAGCTACCGGCGCGACCTGCGCCCAAGTCACCAAGATACTTGAGCATCCGTGTTGGCGCAAGCGCAAATTTCAGTATTCTTCCGTTTGTTTTTGCACTTTATTGAATTCCCTTTGGATTGCGCGCGCGCACCGTCCATGTTCCGGGCACGACACTCGGCCCGTGCGCTTCGTGTGGCGCGGGAACCGCGAAAAGGATGAGGCTGACACCTTGTCTGATGGAACGCCAGTATCCGTGTTGACGCAAGCACAAATTTCAGTTTTTCCCCCTTTTTTTCACTTTCTGGAATTTCCTTTGAATGTCGAGTGCGCCCGCCCCGTCCAGGTGCCGTGGACGACACCCGGCCCGTGCTCCCGCGTCGGGGTCGAGCGGCTTCCTGGGCCACCGCTCCCATCGGGCGTTGTGTCGGTGTCTTTCTAACGACACCTTGACAAGGCGGTGCAAAATTTGTCTTGGAGCCTTCGACCTCCTATTTTGCGGGATTTGGCACGCATGGCATCGGGTCCGCCACGCGGCCCCGGGGCAGGGCTGCAACGTAGGTTTTTGCCGTTAGGATTTCCCTGCCTCAGAGCGATGCCGCCGTCTTCGAGACCTCCGTGAAAATCCCTTTGGGATTTTCCCGGGTCTCTTGCGTCGGTCATCGTCAGCGGCCCCCGAACCCGCATTCGCGGGTTTCGGGAGTATTTCTTGAGCGGGGCTGCTCCCCCTGGCCCCCGATCGCGCCTCGCCTCCGTGGCGTTGTCCACGAGGCCGTGCGGTCTGGGCCGCCGTGGATTCGCTCCAACGGCGGTCGTTGGCCTGTCGGCACGCCTCTACCGCGGCGCCCTTCGGGAGGCCCCGAGACACGGAAACCGTATTCGGCGTTGTCCGGCCCGTGCGCGGCGTCGTTGCCACATGTGCTTCCGGCCCCGAATCCTGTTCCGCCTCCTTTCGGAGAGATCATCGCCGCTGGTCCGGGTGAACGGACATGGCCTAGCTTTTACGGGGCATTTCTGGTTTCCAGGCCAATGTCGGCCGGCTTGTTCAAATGTTCGCTTCCCTCCATGTCTGGCCCTTCGAGAGCAGCGCGTTCGCGTAAACGATCAATTTGCGCATGATTTCGGAAGTCGAGATTGGATTCCGACGCGGCCCCCCGCTCCAAACGGCGGGAGACGGGTCCAACGAAGGATGACGGGGCGTGGGGTTGACGCGGTTCGAAGCCGATTCGCTGGGCGTGCTTCCCGTCGTGGGGCAGCGGTGGCCCGGGCGGGGAATCGGTGGCGGGTTGGTCGTGGTTCCGCGCGATTTGCGGCGGAATCCCGGAGACGTCGGCCCCTCCGCCGCGGCGGAGGGATCCCGTTGGAGTCCGGGAGGAGTGGATTCGAACCGTCCGCCCCCGCCCCGATGGTTCGACCGGGGTCGTCGTTGGAGGGGCAGGGATGGTTTGGAGGCCGCGCCGGTCATCCACGACCAGGCGCGTCGTGATCAGTGGGACGACACGGCGCGCGCGGCGGGATGCCGGCGCGAACGGTCCCGTCGCCCTACCGAACCGGCGGAAGGCGATTCAGACATGGGATTCCTGGGGGCGCGACTCTTCGGCCGGGTAACTTCGGCGCGGGAGCGCGAGAATCCCGCCCCCGACCGCTCCGCCGCGCGGCCTGTCGACGAATCATCGCCCATGCCGCGTTGATGGTCGGAGTGGCGAGATTCGAACTCACGACCCCTGCCTCCCGAAGACAGTGCTCTACCAGGCTGAGCTACACTCCGACCGTACGCGTTGGATAGCCGCCATCGCGGACCGGGTCAAGCGCGTCGGAGGCGGGAAGCGCGGTTTTCATGGAAGCGATTCGCGGCGCCGTGGAAGATCCTGAAACGGCGTAGGTGCGCATGCGCCATGGTGCGGCCTCCATGAAGGCGGGGAGTACTTGGCCGTCCGGCCTCTTTCGCCCTTCCCGTTGAGCGGAGGGTTCGAATCGTCCACCGGACGTGGTCGGTGATCAAGTCCCGCTTCGCGTTCATCCCAACCCGGCCTTCGCGGGGTGAAGCATGGGGAGGCGCGCCCATGAATCCCCAACATCACGATATCCGGGACGGGACGGAGGAATCGAATGTCAACGGGCCGGGTCCCATTGACTTTCATCTTGAGGCGCTCACGGTCGCCCCAAGGTCACGGAACGCCATGTGGCCGCGGTCGGTCTTGCCGAACCACGTCGCGATCCTCCCGTTTTCTTCGACCTTACCGGAGAAATTCTCGATAAGGTGTCGCCGTCCGCACATCTTGACGCCGTGATTCCGCCGCTCCGCGCGGTGGATTCCAAGCGGAATCACCGCCATAGCCCCGATATCCCGCTCCACGAGATTGTTCAGCGTTTATTCGGATTCGTACGCCATGTCCGAGACGTGTGCGCCAAACGACCGTTTTCGAGCTCCGAGCGAGCCGTT
>JANQKA010000600.1 GCA_028281405.1 Hasllibacter sp.
GATGAACATCTGCGAAACGGTGGCGCCGTGCTGGTCCATCGCCTCCACGGTGACCGTTTTCTCGGTCCGCGCCCCGGAAAAACCCGCGAATGTTCCCGTGAGCATGTCGTCGATCACGGTCAAACCCGTCCCCGCCAAGCCGTTCACCGAGTACGTCAGCGTCGCCCCGGTGTCCGGATCCGAGAATCCCGCTGAAAGGTCGACCGCGGTTATTTTCGAACCCACCGTAAAGAATGCTTCCCCCAGAGGCGACGAAACCACGGGATCCATATTGGATGGGGCGTCACCCGGATCCTGGCGATTGGAAGTCAACTTGAATTGATCCGTCACGGCGAAGCCGTGCTCATCCCTCGCCGTCACGGTGATCGTCTTCTCTGTGTCCGCTCCGGCGAAGCCACTGAAAGTTCCCGAAATTATGTCGTTGGCCAATCTCAAGCCGGTTCCCTCCAGGCCATCCACCGAGAACGAGAGCGTCGCCCCCGCATCCGGGTCATCGAATCCCAGAGTGAGATCAACCGATTGAATCGTCCAATCCCGCCTGACGGTCACATCCTCCAAAGTGGACGATGCCGAGACTACAGGAACAGTGTTGACCGTCACATTGAAGGTCGGAAGTAGGCCCCAATCGAACACGCTATCTCTGTTTCCCCTTGAAGCGTCTGTTTCCAGTCCCAAATTCGCGAATCTGATTTCGCCCCCACCGTCCTTTGCGATTAGGACGATTTCGAATTGCTCATCGGTGTATCTTCCGTTCTGAACTCCCGAATAACCGCCATTGAACGTTCCCGAAATGACACCGTTGGCGAAAGACAATCCGAAATTCGAATTGCCGAGCGGCAAGAAATTATTCACGGAAAAATGCCCGTCGCGGGGATTGTACGGTTCATTCAAGCTTCCCACCCACGCTTCGTATGTCAACGCCTCGTTGTCCGGATCATTGAACAGAGGCCTAATGTCGATCGGCGTTATCGCCCTCCCTTTCGTGAACACCACGGTTCCGTCCGCCAGAATCCTTGTCTCGTTCGGGTCTCCGGTCTCCAGTCTCCGGGCCAACACCACGGGATCGCGATCCCCTTGACCTTGCACGGGGCGCACCGACGTGAGCGTGAACACTTGGCTGTGGGTTCCGCCCTTTCCGTCATTGGCTCTGACGGTGATCACGTGTGTGCCCGCGTCCGTGAGGGTTCCCGTGATCAGTCCGGTCGAAGCGCCGTATTCCAAGCCGGCAGGCAATCCACTCCGCAATCCCACCGCGAAGGAATACGACAAATTGTCGCCGTCGGGGTCGAGGAACGCGCCGTCGACCGCGATGGGCGTTATCGCGCTTCCCGTCAGGACGGTTCTGTCCCGCAAATTGAACGGGCCGTCATCCGGCTCCAAATTCAAATTCAGGGTGAATTGATCCGTCGTCGCCACGCCGTGTTCATCCGTCGCGGTCACGGAGACCGTCCTTGCGGTGGCTCCTCCGGACAAGCCGGTGAAGGTTCCGGAAATCCTGTTGTTGGCGAATTCCAAGCCGGTTCCCTCCAATCCTTCCACAGTGAAGGTCAGCGACGATTCCGCGTCCGGATCCACGAAGCCCGAGGAAACGTTCACCGGGCGTATCGCCGATCCCGGCAGGACGGTCAAATTTTCCAGGGGCGACGAGACCATTGGCGCGGTGTTGACCGTGACATTGAAAGTCGGAAGCAGTCCCCAGTCGAAAACGCTGTCCCTGCCTCCCCTTGTCGGGTCCGTCTCGAGACCGAAATGCGCGTACCGCGTCCCCTGTTCACCCGTGGAATATACATTCAGAACGATTTCGAATGAATCATTGGTGTACTTCCCACCCTGCACTCCCGCGTAATTGTTGCTCAGCGTTCCCGATATCACGCCATTGGCGATGGACAGCCCGAAATTCGAATCTCCGAGCGACACGAAATTATTCACTCTAAAATGCCCGTCGCGGGGGTTGTACGGGTCCGTCAAGCTTCCCACCCATGCTTCGTAGGTCAACGCGTCGTTGTCCGGATCATTGAACAGATGTCTTAT
>JANQKA010000227.1 GCA_028281405.1 Hasllibacter sp.
ACGCCGCCGGATTGTTTTTCGCTTCTTCCGCGAGGCGGTCGTGCAGCGATAGAATTTCATCCGCCACCGCGCGTTCGGGTCGGTCGCCGTCTATCACGCGGCAACGTTCTGGATCCGACTCGGCCAGCGCGAGGAATCCATTCCTCAGTTCGTGTTGGAATGACAGGCCGAATTCCTCGAAACGATCCTCGCCGGATGCGCGGGACAGTCCGCGGGACAGGGAGACCTCGGGGTCCGCGTCGAGGATCACCGTCAAGTCGGGTTCCCGTCCGATCATGAGTTCGTGGAGTTTGTCCACCGTTTCTCGAAGGTCGCCGCGCGCGGTTCCCTGATAGACGCGGGTGGAATCCGCGAACCGATCCGAAATCACCGCGCGGCCTTCGTTCAGCGCGGGCGCGATCAGGCGTTCCAGATGATCCCGGCGCGCCGCGGTGAAGAGAAGGATTTCGGTTTCCGGGGACCACCGATCCGTCCCGCCGCTCACGAGAAGCCCGCGGATTTCCTCGGCCCCCGCCGACCCGCCCGGTTCCCGGGTCAGGACGACGTCCCCGCCACGGCCACGGAGGGCTTCCGCCAGAAGGCGGGCCTGCGTGGTTTTTCCCGAACCATCGATCCCTTCGAAGGTGATGAACCGCGGGGGGCGCATCAATTGAACACGCTCTTCACCCGTCGCGCCAGGACGCCCGTGGCGATTCCGATCCGCAAAATTATATTGACCTCGCGAACACGGTCTCCGGCGATCAGGGTCACCTCGCGGTCCGGTTGATTCTCGACGGTTAGGATCAACCGTCCCAATTCCTGACCTTCGGCGATGGGGGCGGGAAGGGGGCTGTCGTAAATCACGCGCGCCTGCACCTTGTCGTCGGTCGACGCGGGAAGCAGCATCGTCACCTCGTCCAGCGAAACCAAAGGCACGGTGTCCTTCGACCCCATCCACACCGGAGCGTCCACGACGCTCTGGCCCTTTTCCAGAACCGTTTTCTCGGAGAACTGGCGGAAGGCCCAGGTCACGACCCTCTCGGCCTCCTCGGCGCGTTCCTTTTGGCTTTCGAGGCCCCCCAGGACGAACACCACGCGGCGGTCGCCCTGGGCGGCGGACCCGACGAGACCGTATCCCGCTTCCTGGGTGTGGCCCGTCTTCAATCCGTCCGCTCCGATTCCGAGGCTGAGCAGGGGATTGCGGTTGAAGCGGTTGTCGGGCGCGCGGCCGTCGTATGGGAACTCCCTTTGGGCGAAATAGCCGTAGTACTGGGGAAAATCCCTGTACAGGCGCCGGGTGAGGGTGGCCAGATCCTTCATCGACATGCGGTGCTCGGGATGGGGCCATCCGGACGAGTTGACGAAGTTGGAGTTGGTCAACCCGATGTCGCGCGCCTTTTCGTTCATGAGGCCGGCGAAGGCCTCCTCCGACCCCGCTAGGCCCTCCGCCACCACGACGCAGGCGTCGTTGCCCGACAGCACGACGATGCCCTGGACAAGTTCCTCGGCCGTGGGTCGGTCGGTTTCGTCGAGGAACATGGTGGAACCGCCCATCTTCCTGGCGCGGGTGGACACGCGGAACGGGGTGCTCAGGTCCACGCGTCCATCCTCCAGCGCCTCGAACAGCATGTAGAGCGTCATGAGCTTCGACATGGAGGCCGGCGGGAGGGGCTCTTCGGCGTTTTTCCGGAGGATTATGGTGTCGGTGTTGAGATCCACGACGTAGGCGCCCCGCGCCTTTGTGTCGAACGAGGCGATCGCGGGCGTGGAGGCCAGCGCGAAGGCGGCGATGAGCGTCAGGAAGCGGATCGGCATGTCAATATCCCCGTGTTACTTCAGATTCGTGTCGGTTGGGCGGGCGCGGAATGGCGGAGACGAGGCCGTTGGCGTTCCCGCGGACTCCGGGTCGGACGTCCGTGGGAACGGCAACGGCCTCGTCTCCGCCATTCGGCGCCCGCCCAACCCACACGAATCCGAAGGAACACGGGGATATTGACATGCCGGTCCGCTTCCTGACGCTCCTCG
>JANQKA010000626.1 GCA_028281405.1 Hasllibacter sp.
TTCGTCTTGGCGATTCCTCCGAACGCTTCTGCTTCGCGGGGGCTTTCGTCTCCATCGTCTCGCGGGGTGAATTGCACCACATTTCAACATCGCGGGTTCTTCCGTCCCGACGATTCGCGGGGTTTTCCGTCCCCTACGCTTCGCGGGGATTACCGGCCACATCGTTTTCGCGGAGAGTTCCAATTTTCGACCGCTGAACGGAATCCGCGTCGGTCGCCTTGCCCACGGTTGCAACCGCGCCCGTGGCGTCGGCTTCCCACGATGGATTTACGGAGAAAGTGTTGGAATCGGCGACGTCGACCGGCGAGCGCGCAATACGAATCTTCGATCTCCACCAATACTTTAGTCCACTTTCATGTGTCAATCAAGCCGCGCCACTTCACCAAGTCCACTCTTCGGCTCCCGGTCATGGGCTTGACGGTTCCATGGTCGAACCGCCACGACACAGCTCCCGGTCTTGGAGATGGCGCCTTTCACCTCGGTCGGCTCGGAGATGCCCATTGATTCAATTTCGGAACAATGGGATTTCAATCATACCGCGAATATGGTCAGAGCGAATTTTCAAAAGACGGAATTTGCTCGAGGATGCAAGCTGGAGTATATTCGAACGGCAGATCGGCGAGGTCGCCCGCTCCCAATTCCGCCAATCTGCTCGCCTCCCCGCGCAGCGCATCGGCGCAATGCTTCGGAACCTTGGAAGAAACTTTCGAAGCGAGGGCCGAGACGATGTCAATCGAGCGACCAGCGATCGCGGTGATGACAACATCGTCCCGCCACAATACGCCCCTGAACATATGGCCGTCGAAATTGGTTTTCCACAGCGCTTCCGTCGCCGGTTCGGATCTCAGCTGCATGGGAATGCGTAATCCCATCGAGGAATCATTCGTTTCCAAGGCGAAGTCGAAGCCTTCATCGAGCAGCCCGGACTGGTGGAGCACCCCATGGGCGAACGCCAAGGTCCGAACCGAATCGCCCACGTATCCACCCACTCTCGTTCCGCCCATTTCATGTTTGGCCACCCTGAAGCTGTGACCTTCGCTCAAGACCACATCGTCGCGCTTTCCCTGAAGAATCGCCTTCGCCATCTCACCGACCGCCTCGATGCTTCGCCGACCGATGCTTATTTCATCGCCCCCCTCGCGCATGACGTCCAAAGCTTCCATCGCGTCTGCGGGGGTGAAGAACACTCCGGGGTATATGGGGGGATCATTCGGCACTTTCGGATAGCACGCGCCCCTGCGTACTTTGATGTGTTGAAAGGGAAAACACCTGAAGGATGTTTCCGAATCGACACCCAGTTTCGAATTTGCCTCCTTGACAAGCCTGAGAATTGAGCGCTCGTCCGTTTTAATCGGGGTTCCGAAAAAATCCCCGCTGCCCGGCTCATAGAAAATCGTGAGTCCAGCGCCGAAATTGAACATGCCTCCACTCGGACTATCATCCTTGTGCAGAGTCATCGCCCGTTTCCATTCCTCGTCGTCCACCGAGTCGGGAAGCCGCTTGATATAAGTCGGAAAATATTTCTCGCTCGAAGCGGGCTGGAACGCACCGGCCCACGGATTGTCCACACCCGTCCGCCCTCCTCCGAGCATCGCGGCCGGCCCGGTTGTCGGCGCCTCGGCGGCCCTCGCTTTCCGATCCGCGCCGATCTTGGCTTTCCGCGCCGCGGAAGCCTTGGCGCGCCGCGCGCCTTTGAACCGGGAATTGCGTTGGTTCTTTCGCATGTCGGATCCTCCAGAGACTCCCGCGCCCGGAGCACGTCCGTCCACCCACCGGGCGCGGGATGGACGGGAATAACGATTGTCGGGTTATCCCTATCCAATGAACACCCGCCGTTCAAGGCCGAATCACGGACGCGCTTTGGCCGCGCCACCGGGCGGGGACGGTACGCCTGCGCGGGCCGGTCCGATTCGGCCCGTTCCCGGCCGCCACGCCGTTGGATGGGCGCGCCTGGTTCCGGAGGCGCGGATTCCTTTGATATTTGGAATTCGTGAACGCCACCGGAAGGGCGTCGGAACCACCCGGCGTTGAATCTGGGCACCCGATGTTCTCGGCCCGTCGGACGACGACTGGGCGACGCGGAACCGGTGGGCGATTTCGGAGGCCGCCGGTGGCGACTTCCGAACGCGGCCCCCCGGGAAAGGGAACCCGAATTCCACGGCGCCGGCCCGCGGCCGATTGAATTTTCCGAAGCGCGTCGAATCGCCTCTCACGAACTTTCGTATATTCAATGGGTTCCTGACGGTTCGGTTCGGCCGTCAAGGTTCTTCCGCGCTCTCTTCGGGATCCCGCACGGTTTCACACCATAACGAACCCGAAATCACCGCCGCGAGTTCGAATCTGGTAAAGTTTCGGTCCATTTCCTCGCCGATGGAGTTGTTGACCGCGTCCGCCAAATCCGGCCAAATTTCCTCGGCATCCAATTTGGAGTCGTTCTTGTCGAATATCACATACACGTTCAACATCTCCGGTTCCGATGTGTTGAAGCACATGGTGGGGTCGACCTTGACGATACGCGCTTTGCCTCGGAACCGTTCCTTGATGCTCCGCTCGATGATGGCGGTGCGCACGGGCGGAACGTCAAAGCTCATGGTGACGCGCGTGAGGACACTGTTCAATTCCTCGCCGAGCGCCTTTCTGACTGCGCCTTCGGCATTGGAGCACCTTTCGGATAACCCCTGTTCGTCCGCGCCTTTGGCGAATCCAATCTCGAGTTCCAGTTCTCCCCCGTCCCTGTACTGGTTGGGTGGATACATTTTGGAGGTCTTGAGCTCGGCGGCCATGTCGACGTGCTTCTTGAGGGCCCGATCGATTGCGTCGCTCTGTATCTTGGGTAGTGGTTTCATAGGTGTCTCCTTGTTCCGAGGGTGGTTCCACGGGGCATGTGAATACACGATTCCAGCGATCGGCGAACGTCGCTATGTGAACGCGAGGAGGAGAAACACGCACGACCCGATCACCGTCCCGGTGATGAGGCGATGTCCATACTCTTTCCGGAACGCCGCGGGATCCACGTCGTACCAATTCGACGCGCGCAGCCTGATGATGCCGTTGACGACCATCGAGAAGAACATGATTCCCCACAGAAGCCAAGGAGGCCAAGATCCAAGAAAAGACGCCGCGATGATCCCGGCGGCCAACGCGATGACGGCGGCCGTGGTGTACGGAAACAAGCGGGCCGACCAACCTCGCGGACCGCGCAGCAGGCGGATGAGTTCCTCCGCGCCGGGGAGATATTCCCGTCCCTCGTAATCCTCCTCGAATGGGCTTCCCTGCACGGGAACGAGCTCGCATCCGCTCCCGTCGGGGATGATCCTGATCGGGAGGGTCCGGGCGAGAACCTCGAAGCCCTTCATCGCCGTGATGAGGAGATTCTGAACCCGGCGCAGTTCCATCTTCGCCTGCACCGCCCGCAGATGCGCTCCCGCCCGCTCCTTCGCGGTCTCGCCGTTCCGGGCGGCCTTCGCCGCGTGCGAGTATGCCGTGACAACCTGCAGATGCTTCCGCTCCAAGTCGGCGATGTCCCCCCGAAGTCCGTCGAGGGCGGAGAACACCTCATGGTCCTCGAACACGGGGTTGGTCTTGTCATACAGGATTTTCATGGCGCTCGGTGTGCGCCGATATCCGGACTGGCGCAACCGGAAAGCCCCGGTTTCTTCCCGCGCGGTTTCGCAATTCGACGGATCCGGAGCGGATGCGGAATGGTGCGGGACCATGGGGATTTCCAACCGGTCCGCCGTCGCCGCGGCCTCCGGATCCGCCTTCCGAATCGCGCGCGGACAAGTGGGAAGGGATTTCATCCGCCGATCCGGCGAATTCCGATCCGCGGAAGGGGCCGCCGCGGCCTCCGGGTCCGCCTGCCGAATCGCGCTCGGACAAGTGGGATGGGATTTCATCCGCCGGTTCGGCGGATTCCGATCCGCGGAAGGGTCCGAATCGATGACGAATGGCGGCGATTCGTTTCATCCGGAACCGCCGGGCGCGGACGACTCCGGGCACCCGTCCTTCGGGCCGGGCCAAGCGGACCATGGGATGCGGACGGTTGTGACATGCCATCGGCGCGCGCGGATCCAGCGACACCGTGCCGCGCCCGAACTTTCACATTATCCGCGCCTCCGGGCTCTCGCGGCTCAAGCGTCCGGATGCACGCTCGCGGAGATGGCCATCCACGCGCCTCCGGGCGCGCGGCTCGAGCCGCAGCTCCCGGCGGTGATGTCCTCACGGTCCCTGGCGCGCCCTTGGCCGCCACCCGGGTCATCGGACCGCCAACCCCGTCATCCCCCGCGAAAATTCTCGAAGCGGCCACGGGCTTGGAAAT
>JANQKA010000627.1 GCA_028281405.1 Hasllibacter sp.
GCCACACGCTTCCCGTGGCCGACGATCCCCTCATCCACGATTCCGACGGCGGGCTGCCGCGCCTTCGTCTGATCATGCGCCGCCTGCGCGACCCCGAAAACGGGTGCCCGTGGGACATCGAACAGAGCTTCGCCACCATCGCCCCCTACACCATCGAGGAGGCATACGAGGTCGCCGACGCGGCCGAACGCGGAGCCTGGGACGAATTGAAGGGCGAGTTGGGCGACCTTCTCCTGCAGGTGGTGTTTCACGGCCAGATGGCGGACGAGGCCGGGCATTTCACGTTGGACGACGTGATCCGCGGCATTTCCGACAAGATGGTGCGCCGCCACCCCCATGTGTTCGAAGGGGAAAACCCGGGAAAGACCACCGCCCAGCAAATGGTCGATTGGGAAAATTGGAAGGCCGACGAGCGCGCCTCCCGCTCCGAAACCGGCGTCCTCGACGGAGTGGCCATCGCCCTTCCCGCCCTTCTGAGGGCGGTCAAACTGCAGAAACGCGCCGCCCGCGCAGGGTTCGACTGGCCCGGCACCGACGAGGTGATGGAAAAGGTCGCCGAGGAATTGGACGAGTTGCGCGCGGCCGAGGATCCCGCCCACGTCGAAGAGGAATTCGGCGATGTGCTGTTCATCGTGGCCAACTTGGCCCGGCACATGAACATCGACCCGGAGGCGGCCCTCCGCGCCGCCAACGACAAGTTCACCCGCCGCTTCCAAGCCATCGAGGCCGCGCTGGCCGCCAAGGGCCGCCGACCGAAGGACTCGACGTTGGAGGAGATGGACGCCCTTTGGGACGCCGCCAAGCGGTCGGAAAAATCCGGGCGGGACGGCGGTTGAAAGCCCCGCGCCGGCCCACGGACGCGGCGCGGGATTGACCCGGCGTTCCGCAGGCCGCCGAGCGACGCGGTCGGGCGGACCCATGGACCAATTCACGAAACCGTCGGCGCTTTCCGGCCCGGCGGGGGCCATGGACACGCCGCGAAACGCGGCCCGGCGACCCGCCGGCTTCCGGGCGGGGCGGTCGGGCGGACCTTCGAATCAATTCGCGGGATAGTCCGCGTGACGGATTCCGCCCGTCGGCCCGTAGAGGAATCGCGTCTGTCTCCGTCGTTCCGGCCCGCGGCCGATGCCCTGATCTACCGGCGCGGGCGGGAATTCAGCGATCCTCCGCCGCCTCCCCGCGGCCGACCGGAAACACCGCGCAGCGGTCGCGCCTCACCGTCAGCCAGAGGACTTTGCCCGGCTTCGGCAAAAACACGCCGGGCACGACTCCGCGAAGAATCGACCCGTCGTGGTCCGCCCGGAATTCCACGATGCTCTCGCGCCCCATGAATCGCGCCCGGAGAACAACGGCCCTGGCCGGAACGCCGGCGATGGGCGTGGGGTTGGGACCCTTGCCGGCCCTGTCGAAGTCGATTCCCAAATGTTGCGGGCGGAACACGATCTCCACTTCGGCTCCGTCGGGATGCCCGGGCGTGAGGAATCGGCCGAAGGGCGTCTGGGTGAGCGCTCCCCTGCTGACTCCGCGGATCACGTTGACGTCGGAAAAAAACGCCGCGGCATCCCGGTCCCTCGGGGCGTTGTAGATGTTGTAGGGCGCTCCCTTCTGCACGATCCGGCCGTTCCGCATCAGCGCGATCTCGTCCGCCATGCGCATGGCCTCTTCGGGCTCGTGGGTGACCAGGACCACCGCCGCGCCCTCCTCCTTCAGGATGTCGAGCGTGGCGTCCCGGATTTCGTCGCGCAGGCGGTTGTCCAATCCCGAAAAGGGCTCGTCCATCAGCATCACCCGCGGCCGGGGAGCCAACGCGCGGGCCAAAGCCACCCGCTGCTGCTCGCCGCCCGACAGTCGGTGCGGCGGGACATCCGCGAAATCCGCGAGTCCCACGCGGGTCAACAGCTCCCGCACCCGCGCCGTCCGCTCCGCGCGGCCTCCGGTCAGACCGAAGGCGACGTTGCCCGCGACGCTAAGGTGCGGAAACAGCGCGAAATCCTGGAACATGAGGCCGATGTGCCGCTGCTCGGGCTCGACGAACCGGTCGGGCGAATCCACCACCTCCCCGTCAACCGCCACGACGCCGGCGTCGGCCCGGTCGACCCCGGCGATCATCCGAAGCGTGGTCGACTTGCCGCACCCCGAAGGGCCGAGCAGGCACAGCACCCGTCCCGCTTCGACGGAGAAGGTCACGTCGTCGACCACCCGCCGACCACCTAGAACGCGCGTGACGCCCTCGACCCCGAGCCTTGGTTCGCCCGCTTCCACCGTCCCGCCTTTCCCGACTCAATCAGTCAACAATGCGGGCGGGTAGCAACCCCGCGGCGCGCGGGCAAGGGCTCCCCGCGCGGGGAGGCGGAACAAGCGGATGGAATTCCCGGCTTCCACGTTTCCCTCCCCTGGCCGTCAAACGCCGCCAGCTGCGCCGAGGGAGGATGGCGTCTCCATCGACAAGTGGCGCGCGCCCAGCCCGCGCATCCCATCCCCACCGCCGGCGCGCCCGCTTACGCGGACGGGCGGCCGATTTCCCTTGGATATTCCGGCTCCGGTGGACGGCGCCCGCGCCGTCCACCAAAGCCGCGCGCGGGCGTCCTTGGATCTCCTGGCCAGAACGTGGCGCACACCTCGCTGATCGGGCTGTTTATGGACCGCCCGGTCAGAACGTGGCGTTCACCGCGCCCCCGTCCAGAAGGATGTTCTGCCCCACGATGAATCCCGCGTGCGCGGAGCAGAGAAAAGCGCAGGCCGCGCCGAATTCCTCCGCGGAACCGTAGCGCCCGACCGGGATCGACTCCTTGCGCTCCGCCCGGACCTTGTCGAACGGAACGCCTTCCCGCTCGGACACCATCCGGTCCAGCGCGTCGATCCGGTCCGTGGCGTGGACGCCGGGCAGGAGGTTGTTGATGGTCACCCCGGACGGGGCCACCTGCCTGGCCGTGCCGGCGACGTATCCCGTCAGGCCCGTCCGCGCGCTGTTCGACAAGCCCAGCACCGGGATCGGCGCCTTGACCGCCTGCGAGGTGATGTTGACCACCCGGCCCCATCCCCGCTCCATCATCCCGGGCAGACAGGCCTTCATCATCGCGATCGGCGCCAGCATGTTCGCGTCCAAGGCGGCGATGAAGTCGTCGCGCGTCCAGTCCGTCCACATTCCCGGAGGCGGCCCACCGGCGTTGTTGACGAGGATGTCCACCTCCCCCGCCGCCTTCAGCACGGCGGCGCGGCCCTCCTCCGTCGCTATGTCCGCCGCGACCGGCGTCACCGCGACCCCGGTCGCCCGGGCGATATCCTCGGCGGCGCGCTCAAGTGCCTCGGCCCCGCGGGCGTTGATGATCAGCGACACGCCGGCCTCGGCCAGCCTCGAAGCGCAGCCGCGCCCCAACCCCTTGGACGCCGCGCAGACGATGGCGCGCTTTCCCGAAATTCCCAGATCCATGTGTTCCTCCTCATCGGTTCGTCCTGTTACCCGCGGGCGGCGGGCTCGCGCAACGTCGGCGGCGATCCGCCTCCGTCGTCGACCGGATGCACCCGGACAATGGTGGATCCCGCGTTGTGCGGGGCCGCCACTGAAATCGGATATGCGTGGCCGATTCGATCGCCACCGATCCACTCACGGCATAAGCGGATTTCCCTTCTACCGCCGGGGAATACGGCATCCTTCGAACGTTCCCCCGCTTCCGCACGCGCACCCATGGAGCGACACACGTCCGGGCGCGGGCGGCGGGCGGAAAAGTGATCGAGCGCGGCCGTCCCGAAACCGGGAAGCGCGGTCA
>JANQKA010000238.1 GCA_028281405.1 Hasllibacter sp.
CCGCCCGGCCTTCGGCGGCCGGAGCGGACGCTTGCGCGCCCAAATCGTCCCGTGCGAAACTTTCCGTGGATTCAGGGGAGGAAGACATGGATCTTGGAATGACCGACCGCGTGAAACCCTTGGTGGACGCCGTCCGGCGCATGGTGGAGGACGAAATCGCCCCGCTCGACGCCGAATACCGGGCCGAGATCGGGAAGCACCCGTCCGGCGACCGTTTCCAGCACACCGAACGCCAACTCGGGATCCTCAACGGGCTCAAGGAGAAGGCCAAGGCGCGCGGCCTTTGGAATTTCTGGTTGACCGATTCGGAGCGCGGCCACGGCCTCACCACGGTGGAGTACGCCTACCTCGCCGAGGAGATGGGCAAGGTCGGCATCGCCGCCGAAGTGTTCAATTGCAGCGCTCCCGACACCGGCAACATGGAGGTTCTGGAGCGCCACGGCACGGACGCCCACAAGGAGCGCTGGCTCGCGCCGCTTCTCGACGGCGAAATCCGCTCCGCATATCTGATGACCGAACCAGGCGTGGCATCCTCCGACGCCACCAACATCTCCATGAAGGCCGAGAAGGACGGGGATCATTGGATCCTCAACGGAGAAAAGTGGTGGATATCCGGAGCCGGCGACCCGCGGTGCCGCCTATACATAACCATGGCGGAGTCCGATCCGGGGGAGAGCCGTCACTCGCGCCACTCGATGTTTCTCGTGCCCGCCGGATCGGACGGCATCGAAGTCCTGCGCCCCATGCATGTGTTCAACACCGACGACGCGCCTCACGGACACATGCACATCCGCTTCACCGACGTCCGGGTTCCCGATGAAGACCTCGTCCTCGGCCGGGGCCGGGGATTCGAGGTCGCCCAGGGGCGGCTCGGACCGGGGCGCATCCATCACTGCATGCGCGCCATCGGCCAAGCCGAGAAAGCGCTCGAACTCATGTGCAGAAGGGCCGTCGCCCGCGAGGCGTTCGGCAGGAAACTCGCCGACCTGGGATCGAACCACGACATCATCGCCAACGCCCGGATGAACGTGGAAATGGCCCGCCTGCTTTGCCTCAAGGCCGCGTGGATGATGGACACGAAGGGCGTCCGGGAGGCCCAACCCTGGATATCCAAGATCAAGGTCGTGGCCCCGTTGACGGCCCTCGAGGTGATCGACGAAGCCATGCAGATGCACGGCGCCGGCGGAATCAGCCAGGATCAGCCGCTCGCGGCGATGTGGACCCACGCGCGGACGCTCCGCCTCGCCGACGGTCCCGACGCCGTGCACCGGCGACAGGTCGCCCGCGCCGAATTGCGCCGGTACACAAATGGGTGAGGTCGTTCTGGTCCGCCACGGACAGGCGAGCCACGGCGCCGCCGACTACGACGCGCTTTCCCCGCTGGGCCACGACCAGTCGAACCGGCTCGGCGAATACTTCCAGCGGCTGGACACGCGGTTCACCCGCGTCGTGCGCGGCGGCCTGCGGCGGCACCGGGAAACGCTGGAGGGCTTGTTCAACCACATCGAGGCGCCGGAGCCCGAAGTGGACGGGCGCCTCGACGAATTGGACTACGACACGCTCGAACGGGAATACCTCCGCGAAATCGGAGCCGAGGGGCCGATGAGGGAACGCGGGGAATGGCTCGTCCACCTTCCAAGGCTGCTCGACGCCTGGATGCAGGGGCGCATAGGGTCCGGGGAGTCCTTCGCCGGATTCTCCGCCCGCGCCTGGGCCGCCGTGTCCGACGCGGTGGATCCAACCGGGCGGACCCTGGTCGTCACCTCCGGCGGCGT
>JANQKA010000683.1 GCA_028281405.1 Hasllibacter sp.
CCTTGGTGGTCAGCGCGAGGGCGTGGAGTTCGCCGTGCTTGCCGTCCATTTTGCCCTTTAGCGCGGCGTAGACCGCCCGCTGCTGCTGCACACGGTTCCTGCCGCGGAAACTTTCATCCACGACCTCGGCGGCGTAGTGGTTTCCGTCCCCCGCGAGATCGGTCACGGTGATCTTCGCCTCCGGAAAGCTCTCCCGGATCAGATTCTCGATTTCCCGCGCTTCCATCGGCATCGGCCACTCTCCGTTGTTTCCGGCAGGGTATGCCGCGGCGCCCCTGTCCGCAAGGAGGGCGGTTCGGAATCCGCGCTGATCGGGAGCGGGCCGGCCGGTTCAGTCGAACACGGCCGCGAATGTGGTCTCGTGGATGTCGATCAGCACCGAGAGAGGCGTCGTGGTGGCTCCGATGGTGACGTCGCTTCCGCCGAAGCGACCCACGGCCCCGATCCGGATCCCGGCTTTGCCGGCGGCGATCATCAGCGCCTCGCATGCGTCGAAGTCGGCGGCCACGAGGTAGCGTGCCTGGTCCTCGCCGAACAGCGCGGGAATCTCCGAATCGTCGAGTTTGACGCCGATCCGCGCCGCGGCGGCCATTTCGAAGGCGGCGAGCGCGAGGCCGCCGTCGGAGATGTCGGAGCAGGCCCGGATCCAAGCGCGGTTCCCGCGGATGAATTCCCCCGCCCTGCGTTCGGCTTCGAGGTCGACCGCGGGCGCGTCTCCCTCCTCGCGGCCCCACAATTCGGCCAGCAGGGCCGACCGGCCCATGTGCTCACCGGGTTCGCCCACGAGGATCGCGAAGTCACCCTCCGAGGGATCCCCGTGGATGAGGTCGTCCAAACTGGACAGTAGGCCGACGGCGCCGATGGTGGGCGTGGGGGGGATCGCGCGGCCGCCGGTTTCGTTGTGGAGCGACACGTTGCCGGACACGATGGGCATGCCGAGGGCCGAGCAGGCTTCCCCGATGCCTTTCACCGCGCCGACGAATTGGCCCATGATCCCGGGCTTTCCCGGGTTGCCGAAATTCAGGTTGTCGGTGGCGGCGAGCGGCGTGGCGCCCTTCGCGCAGAGATTGCGGTACGCCTCCGCCACGGCCTGCTTGCCCCCCTCGACGGGGTTGGCCAGGACATAGCGCGGCGTTGAGTCGGCGGTGAAGGCGAGGGCCTTCTCCGTGCCGTGGACGCGCACGACGCCGGCGCCGGAGCCGGGAACCGCGGCGGTGTCCGCCATGACCATGTGGTCGTACTGTTCCCAGATCCAGCGGCGGGAGCAGTAGTTGGGGGAACCGATGAGCGCGCGGAGGGCTTCGACCGGGTCCACCTCGGGAATCTCCCCCGTCGGTTCGGTCTCGGTGGTTGTTTCCCACGGCATGTCGTATTCCGGTGCGGCGGAGGAAAGTTTCGAAAGCGGCAGATCCGCCTTCACCTCGCCCCCGCGCAGGACGAGGAAACGGTCTTCGGCGATCGTTTCGCCGATGACCGCGAAGTCCAACTCCCACTTGTCGAACACCGCCTTGGCCTCGTTCTCCTTTTCGGGACGCAGCACCATGAGCATCCGCTCCTGGCTCTCCGACAGCATCATCTCGTAGGCGGTCATGCCCTCCTCCCTCGCCGGCACGCGGTCCAGGTCGAGGCGGATGCCGAGTCCACCCTTGTCCCCCATCTCAACGGCGGAGCAGGTGAGGCCGGCGGCGCCCATGTCCTGGATGGAGATGACGGCTCCTGTTTCCATGAGTTCCAGACAGGCTTCGAGCAGGCGCTTTTCGGTGAACGGGTCGCCGACTTGGACGGTCGGCCGCTTCTCCTCGATCGCGTCGTCGAATTCCGCCGAGGCCATGGTGGCGCCGCCGACGCCGTCGCGGCCGGTTTTCGCGCCGAGGTAGACCACCGGCATCCCGACGCCGGAAGCGGCCGAGAGGAAGATTTTGTCCGCGTCGGCCAACCCCGCCGCGAAGGCGTTCACGAGGCAGTTGCCGTCGTAACCCGGATGGAAGCGCGCTTCGCCGCCGATCGTGGGCACCCCGAAGCAGTTGCCGTAGGAGGCCACGCCCTCGACGACGCCGTGAACGAGGGAGCGGGTCTTGGGATGGCCGGGGTCGCCGAAGGACAGGGCGTTCATCGCGGCGATCGGGCGGGCGCCCATGGTGAACACGTCGCGCAGGATGCCGCCGACCCCGGTGGCCGCTCCCTGTTTCGGTTCGATGTAGGAGGGGTGGTTGTGGCTCTCCATCTTGAACACCACGGCCTGGTTGTCGCCGATGTCGACGACTCCCGCGTTCTCGCCGGGACCGTGGATGACCCGGGGGCCTTCGGTGGGCAGGGTGCGGAGCCACGCCTTGGACGACTTGTAGGAACAGTGTTCGTTCCACATTGCGGAGAAGATGCCGAGTTCCGTGAAGGTGGGCTCGCGCCCTATGATGCGGAGGATCCGGTCGTATTCGTCGGGTTCGAGCCCGTGCGCCTCGATGATCTCCTTGGTGATCTCTGGTTCCGGCATCGCCTTTTTCCTCGACGGGGTCGGTTATAGGCGATTCGGAGATGGGATTGAAGGGGCGCCGCCCCGGTTTGGCCGCGCCGGCGGTGGATGGGATGGAGTGTCGGCGGATTTGATGGAATTGGAGGCGCGAGCCGCGTGGAGGCAAACGT
>JANQKA010000693.1 GCA_028281405.1 Hasllibacter sp.
AAATATTGGTTTCTGGAGATCAACCCCACCGGAGAATGGGCTTGGCTGGATTCCAATGGGGAGATGGCGAAAGCCATCACCGAGGAGATCATGATTTGATTACCCGTTGGTTCAAGAGCCCTCTCAACCCGGTCCATGTCATTAGCTATATGTGGATGAGCCACAAGAACCTTCGAAATTTGTTTCGGCACTTGGACAACCATCCCGATTTCATCGACATTCGGGCTCTTGACAATGAGAATCTCAAGATCCTCATAGATTTGGAAAAGCAAAGGTTGAAAGATGTCGACAACGACCTTTAGAAATTGATCGCGGCGCTGTCGGCGGCGTTCGCAGTCAGCGGTGTGGTTACAAAATTGATTGCGGATGACCTGTCAACTTCATTCATTGAAGTGATTTCTTTGGCCTTTTTATTTCCATCCATGCTATGTTTTTTCGTGGGAGCAATGATTGGATTCAACGGCCTCCGGCCCAAGCCAATTACCGGAGTTGGGGCCGGGTACTTGAGAATTATTTCCCAGGGTGGAGATGAATCCCGCCAATTAATGAGAATGGTGGCCAGCCACTATCAAGTTACAAACAGAATTCAAACGAATTTCATTTCAGCCGCCGCGGACTTGATCCGAATCGGAATTATCACGTTCGCAATCGGGATCACAATAGATATATCGCTGGATGTCGCTTCGAATATAAACATCGATGATCGCGGGGGTTCCACATTCGCCACAGACATGGACGGAAGCGTCGAATCCTTAGAGCATGGCGACGAAGACCCTCCTCCTTGAACCATTTCCAAATTCCGAATCAGCGGATTCGGAAGCATGCAATTGGCGGGAGCTTCGCGTCCATCATTGATTTCCCCAAGGCAGTAGAGGCGACGGATCATTCACCCAGGATATTCTCAAATTTTGTTTCGCACGCGTCGCCGCGACATGTAATAACGAGCGGTGTCGCGAAATCATGTCGGCCACGTCAACTTCGTCCACGACGTTTTTGCGCGCACCTCCTGGTGGAAACAATTCATCTGAAAGAAACGGAATCGCCACGGAATGAAATTCCAGTCCTTTCGCGCGGTGCATGGTTGCTATCCGAATTCCTTCAACGGAGCGATCGTCCGCTTGAGAGGGTTTAATTACAACGGTGGCGATGTCGGCGGCCCGCAAATAATCTTCGACAATTTTCGCGTCCTTGTTTCTGGCGCAAAGGACTCCCATGTTCATCAAGGTGCAATTCTCCGATTTCCCACGAATCCAGTGCACGAGTCCGTCGAGTTCCTCGATATTGGATTTATATCGCACCAATTCCGGATGAGGTCCCTTCATGAGGCTGACGTACCCCCGCAAGGTGTCGATTCCTTCGTTCAAATCATCGACACTGACCCCCTCCAGAATTGACACGGCCCAAGTCCGGATTTGATGCGTTGTCCGGTAGTTCAATCTGAGTCTCTTGGAACGACCACGAACATTGAGCCCACACGCGGCCATGCTCGCTTTATGGGTATATATTCTCTGATGCGCGTCTCCCGCCACGAAGATGGAGTTGCGGTCTCCTCCGGTCGTTTCCGGGATGATCGCCCGCACCAAGCGAAGCTCGGGTTCACCCATGTCCTGCGCCTCGTCCACCACGACCGCGGCATAGGGAAGTTTCGGACCACCTGCGGAAAGCATGTTGGCCGCCTCCCTGTAGGCGTCTTCCGATTCGGCCAAACCCTCCGCGAGCATCCTCTTCCTGTATCCGGCGAATATCTCCCACAGCGCGGAACGCTTGCGCTGATCAAGAGGAGTTCCCCGCCCATCGCGCGATACCTTCAAGTATCCATTCAGATCGGTTATTCCTTTTTCTTGAACGATACGTTCCCATTCGGATTTCACGAATGCTTCGGACAAACCCGCGGGGAGCAAATTACCGTCGAGCGCAATCCGCCAAATCTCCTCGAGTTTCTCGCGAGCGTCTCCCGAGTAGGCAATCTGTCGTTCGAAATTATTTCGGTACAGAAATTGTGTCACCCAGCGATCGAGATTTGTCACTTCGATTCTCGGTGTACGGTCGTCCAAATGCTCGGGGCACAAGGCGTTGAGTTTCGTCTCTATGTCACGCGCGAGGCTTTTCGTGAATGTCGTGAACAGAACGCGCTGACCCAATCTGGATGGATCCGCCGCGATCTGGTCCGCGATGTGCTTCGCCCGATGCATGGCGACAATCGTTTTCCCGGTTCCCGCGCCGCCCCGGACCATCGCCGGTCCGTTGTAGTCTCGATAGGCGATCTTGCGCTGGTCGGGGTGCAGGAACACCCTCCATTCTTCAAAATCCTCGAATACCCGGCGAAGTTCGACCTCCGATTCCGGGATGAAGATGGTATGGCGGCTCTCATCGGTCTCAATCAAGCGCTCGAAGGTGTCCACCTCGAACATGGGTTCCTCGGTCTCCCGTTCGACGACCCCGGTCAGGGCGCGCACCTCCTCTTCCGTGTAGCCCAATGCGAGGCCGTAAAGGATTTGATGACTCAGCGGATCCAGTCCATCCTCGGCGTCGTCGAGTTCTTCGGACGTTGTGATTCTACGGGCAATCGGCAGAGCCTCTTCCGCGACCCCCAAATTCCGCAGAACCTCGTCCGACTTCCGCTCGAAGAGACTCGGTTTCGACGGCTTGGTCGCGATTTCCGTCGTCGTGTCGATTTCCTTGACCACCCGAATCCTGTTCGTGCCCCGATCAAGCTTGATTCGACGCCCGTTGGCCCAACGATACGCCTTATCATGCTCGTTGACATGCACGAACATGATGTCTTCGCCAACCTCGAACGCGATCGCCCTGTAGCTCTGATCCAGCCGAAGCGACTTGATCGAACTGTTCCGCGCGCCTTCCACGGTCTCAAGATTCAACCCCTTTGAAGAAGGGTCCGTCATATAACGCGTCATCATGTCCAGGAACCGAACCGAAACCTTGTCCGGCAGCTTCTTCAAGGACTTCATGCAACCCACGTCGTAGGAAGGTCTCTTCGCGCTGGTCCGCAGCATTGATTCGCCTCACTCGGTAAACACGGCACCCCGGCCAAATTCCTCATCCCCCCAACCTGTGCCCCGAGTCGGCCCGAATGCCCACACCGTATCCAAGGACAGGCGAACACCGCTGGGCGACCCGCTCCAACCACACCGACCGAATCAGCGAAGCGGCCAACATGGAGCGAATGATCGAGCGGAAACCGCCCATGCTTCGCATGGAGACCTTCCTTCGGCCCCTTCCCAAGGGTGGCGTCGTCGGCGGGATCATGTTCCAACAACGAATCACGTAGCCGCACCCCGCGATCATACTCGGTCACCGCCAACGGCAGCGGATGGCCAGTCGCTCGATCGGAGAACTCCGTTCCCACGGCCCGCTTTGGCCTGAACGACCGCGAGGCGAATCATCCGGAGGTCGCATCCGGGAATTCCATCCGGCTTCGCTTCGGCGACGCGGCGGAAGAATCACGTCGCGTGGTGGCGGCACGGCCAGCCCAAACCCATGTCGGTCGCCCGGTCTTCTCCATCTCGCCGAGGGCGGCCAAAGCCGCGGGCCGCCCCCTTGCCCCACTTACAGACGCGCCTCGACGGCCCGCCAAATGCTGTCGGCGACGTTGATTCCGTCGAACCGTTCGAGTTCCTGGATTCCGGTGGGCGAGGTCACGTTGATTTCGGTCAGCCATCCGCCGATGACATCGATGCCCACAAATATCTGCCCCTTCTCGCGCAGCAGAGGCCCGATGGCGGCGCATATCTCGCGGTCACGGTCCGTGAGGCCGGATTTCTCGGCGCGGCCGCCGACATGCATGTTCGAGCGCGTCTCGCCTTTCCTCGGCACCCGGTTGATCGCGCCGACGGGTTCGCCGTCCACGAGAATCACGCGCTTGTCACCCTGGCCGACCTCGGGAAGGTACTTCTGCGCGATCAGGGGCTCCCGGCTGATCGAGGTGAACAGCTCGTGCAGCGACGCGAGGTTTCCGTCGTCTCGGGCAATTTTGAACACGCCCGCTCCGCCGTTGCCATACAGCGGCTTCAGGATCATGTCCCCGTGATCGTCGCGAAAGGATTTGAGCGCGTCGAGGGAGCGCGCGATCATGGTGGGCGGAGTCAGGTGCGGAAAGCTCAGCACGAGAAGCTTTTCCGGGTGGTTGCGGACCCAGAAGGGGTCGTTCACCACCAGCGTTTCTCCCGAAAGGCGCTCCAGAATGTGGGTGGTGGTGATGTAGCCCATGTCGAAAGGAGGATCCTGGCGCAGCCACACCACATCCATCTCCGCCAGATCCCTGAGCTTCATGTCACCGAGGTCCACATGGTTCCCGCGTTCGCGCCGCAGGGTCATCGAGTGCCCGGCGGCGAGGACGCGGCCCTCACGGTGAATCAATTGGTCCGGAGTGTGGAAGAACAGGTTGTGCCCGCGCGCCTGCGCCTCCTCGGCGATTCGGAAGGTGCTGTCGGCGTCGATATCTACGCCGCCGATCGGGTCCATTTGAAATGCGACCTTGAGCGCCATGCGCCTTCCTCCTGTCCTTCGTCACCATGGTACGTCCGGAGGTGTTTCCCCCAAGATCGGGTGGCGTTCAACCCGCCGGGTGTGATTGACCTCCGAACCGACGACGCTTCCGCGGGCATCCGGAGACACGGCCGTCATCGATGCGGTTCATCGATTCAGTTCCATAGCGCCGGATCGAAGACGCGCCGGGGTGCGCGACGGCGCGTTCCGGCCCAGTCCTTGTCGCGCTGTGGCCGACGCGCCGATTGCCGTGTTGACCGCACTCCCTCGAATGTTCCGAATCAGGGTCCGCCGCCGCATGACCTCGTCCATACCCGGCCCGCGGGACCAAGCCCCATCGCGCCTCCCCGTACCGCCCCCTAGGAGAAGACAGATTTCGATCCGGAAGAGGACACGCTCCATCACGTCCGAACTTATTCGGTCGGAGGCCTCCACGGTCGATTCCACCGTCCGCCACCGGTCATTCCGACACGGACCGCCGCGGTCCGCCTCTCCATCACCCCGAGGGTTCGACCATCCGCCGCCCTCCGCCCCCGCGTAAGATCGGTGTGGTGATGGAACCCGTGTGTCGATGTCCGTCCACGTCATACGAAGAAATAGTCAACGCCCTCCTTCGGGGCGGCGATTCCCTCGGCATGGTCGAGCAATTCCAGAACCACCGTCGCGTCCTCGAACTCGAACACGAAGATGGATTGAGATTCGGTTCCCGCCAAGGAGGAGGCGCGGTTCGTGTCGAATTCCGCCCTGACGAGTTCGTCCGAAGTTCGGCCATGAAATTCGATCACATCGTCTCCGACTTCGAAAAACGAGATGGAGGAGTCTCCAGAATCTTCATGAACTTCGATCGTG
Source organism: Hasllibacter sp. (assembly GCA_028281405.1). Lineage (GTDB taxonomy): Bacteria > Pseudomonadota > Alphaproteobacteria > Rhodobacterales > Rhodobacteraceae > JANQKA01. The sequence goes on from JANQKA010000693.1 coordinate 5,356, forward strand.
GCCATGTCCCCGTACAAGTTGATCGAGGATCCTTCGCGCAATTCGAACGTGGTCAAGTCACCGAAACCATCGATCCTGTTGCCACCTCCCTCCACGACGGTGACCTTCGTGCCTTCACCTTCGGTGACGACGACGCGGTTGGACGAACCCGACACCGAAATATCGCCCACTCCGCGGATTGTGTTATCATCGCCCGAGACGGACAATTCGTTGTCCCCGCGTCCGTCAATGATCCAATTGTCGTCGCCATCGACGTCGATCACATCGTCTCCATGGTCGCCGTAATAGTTGTTGCGGTCACCGATCGAGGTGATCGTGTCGTCTCCGATTCCGGCGGTTATCAGATTGTCGTGTCCCTCGACCGTGACCGGATTGTCCGCGTGTCCGAGATGCCTCAGATTTCCATCGCCGCGGATGTCGAAGGCGTGGGGATCCTCGAAAAACGCGAAATGATCGCCCTCCGTGATTGAACCGCCTCCGACGACCTCGACGGTCAATTTCAACGATCCAGGTATCGAGATCACGGTCTCGCCGCCGTTTCTCGCGACAGTTGCGTATTCCGAAGAAAAACCGCGCAGTTCGATGAAGTCGGCCGCGGGGTCGAAGTCGGTGATCCGGTCTTCCCCCGCGACGGGATCCCGGTATGCGACGAATGTGTCGCTTCCTCCGCCCCCGGTGAGCTCGTTGTTCGCCGAATTTCCGATTATCCTGTCGTCGCCTTCACCGCCCACGGCGTTTTCAATGACCGTCCCCAAGGCGATTGAGACGTTGTGGGTCGCTTGATTGTGGAACCAGAACTCCGTCTCCGATTCGTGCTTTCCACGCAGGATGGTTCCGTCCGAAAGTTCGATTTCATAGTCGAATTCGACATCGTGCCTCGGTTTCAGCTCCGCCAAATTCGGAATTATCACATATTCACCCGGATCCAGCGACCTTCCCGGAAGAAGAGCCGGATCATCCTTCAGAGTGACACTGGTCCACACCGCGCCCTCCCAATTCTCCACTCCATGAAGTTCCCGCGCGTAATGGTCCGCGAAAAAGGCCCACTGGGCTCCGGAGAACAGCCCCATCATGGAGCGGCCTCCGGGATTGAGATCGATGACGGCGTCGGATTCCCCGGAGTGAACGAGCGTGTCGGTTCCTCCCCCGTCCCATATGTTTTCGAAAGCGGAAATCCCACTGGTGAAGGAATATTCGGTATCCCCGGAATTCGTGTCGGTTTCGGGTGTGTAAAGGTGTTGAATCGCGGCGATGTCGTATATCCCCGGATTCGCGGGAAAGTGGGAGACGAAGCTCGCATGATCGCCCCTGCCCGCGCCCGTTAGTTTGAAAGGTAGGAAAGGCTTGAAATGGTCCGTGTTGTACGGCATGATGCTTTCCAGCGGAGCTTCCACCAACACCGAATCGGGAAAGTCTCCCAAGCCCAGCGCGTGCAGGAGTTCGTGCCCGAAGGTGCCGATGCCTCGGTCCGAATGGTAGTTCCGCCCGTACAGATCGGTTTCCCCGGGATCCCGCGGAATGTAGATATCGCCTATGAACGCCCAATCTTCGGAAAGCGTGGTTTCCTTCGGGGACAGCCCGCCCTCGCTTTCGGGTCTGATTGCGAGTCCCTGGATTCCCGTGCCGTCCGTCCCGACTTCGGTTTTGAGCGGGCTTGAAATGGCGATGTCGCCCCGGTTCGCAATCCCTTGGTCCTCGACTTCGCGGAAATCAATTCCCACCAGACCGTCGAAATGATCTATCATGTCCCTTATTTTTCTCTTGTCGGAGTCGCTGAATTCCGTGGACAGGGTGATGAAATTCCTGTCTCCGTCGCGACCTTGAAGGTCGTCAAGACGCGAACCCACGTCCAGGAAGGACCAAGTCACCTCGATTGACTCGTTGAATTTTCCGTCGCCGGCCCAATGGTGGCCGTTTCCGGCCTCGGTCAAGGCGTCCACGGCGTTCCCGGGGTTGACCGGATTGAAGAAATCCCGTCCCACGCCGTATTCGTCGGCGTCGGCGATTTGAAACGGAAGCGCCGTTTCCCTTCCCGTCGGGAGGGGAGCGTCCACGCGGAACCGCGCCGTGTCCACGCCTTCTCCATCGCTCGCCGAAACATGGACGATCCAGTGGGTTCCGCCGTGGGTGGCCGGAAGCTGGTCCCCGGTCAGAACCCCATCGACGAGGGAAAACGGAAAGCGGGAATCCGTTCCGGATGCTCCTTCCAAACCGGACCCGGGAATGACGGACCCGCCAAAGCCGTCCGAGACCACGATTTGATAGCGGATATTTTGCGCGTCCACTCCGCCATTCAGAATGTCCGACGGGTCGAATTCGAATGGCGATCCCACTTCCCATGTCAGATCCCCGGACTCCGCGAGGATATCGGCGTGGGAATTGTCCGAGGCGATGGCGATATCGTGTGTTCCGGCCTTGCCGAAACGATCGATGGCGGTGATCCGGACCGCCACGTCTTCGGTTCCGGCGAATCTTCCGTGGACCTCCCCGGTTTCGGGATCGAGGGAGAATCCGAGTTCGGAAATGGGCGCTTCAATTCCGTTGGTAAGGATGGCGGTCGCGACATACGTGATCTCATCTCCTTCGGGATCCGCGAATTCCCCGTCGAGCACGACCTCCGTCACGAAATCCAGGGTGGCGCTCGTCGCTCCCGACGACACCGGACCTTCATTGACGTCAAAATAGAGGGGAACGACCAATTCTCCTCCCCTCCCATCGGTCACGGTGACCGTCCCCCGAACATCGACGGGGCTGTCCACCACGCCGCTCAGCATATGTTTTTCGTCGATGGAGAGTCCAATCGTCTCCAAACCGGATCCGTCCAACAGCCTCAGGCTGATCGCGATTTCATCCCCGTCCGGATCCTTGTAGTAGCCCGCCAAACTGGGCGTATACGAGCTTTTCGCGTTGCCGTGGATATCCGTTTTGTAACCGATCCGAATTCCATCGAAAACGGTGAAATAGGGCGCCGAGACGGCCGACACGGGCGCGCGGTTCCCCCCGTCACTCCCTGATTCTTCAGGATTCCACACATGCAGTTCGATGGAGAATTCAACGTCCTCGTATGACTCGTCCGGGGATTGGGACGCCGACACCCTGATTTCGGCCGTTTTCGCCCCCGAAGCGGGCGCGGTTCCGGATATCACGCTTCCATTCGCCACAAGATAATCCGGCAGCCCCGACACCGTGTATTCCATGTCGGCGCCTTCGGGCGAATCGAACCAATCCGCGACATCTATTTCAATCGCGGATCCGTGAACATGCTCCACGCGCCCAAGTGGGGCGTTCTGGTTCACGGTGATCAGAGCCGGCGCGTGATCCTCCCCGTCAAGGAAAACGGTGGACAGCGGGCCATCGTCGAAACGCAGGTTCTCGATGTTGAAGAGCGTGTTGCTTGCCTCCTCGCCGGGGTCGTTGGATAGGCGCAAAACATGGATCGCGGTGGTTCCGTTCGCATCGGGCGCGCGCCAGATCAGGTAGTCGGCGCGGGCTCCGGCGTAGATGACGGTGTCTTCTCCCGCGCGGCCATCCACGATCCCATCGCTGAAGCCTTCGAGGAGGTCGTCGCCATCCGTCGTAACGGCATCCGACCGTCGTTCGCTCCCGTCCGGGTCGCCGTAGGCGTCCACTTCGATCGCGACCATGGATTCGTGGTCGTGTTGGTCCCTGTCCGGGTTGTCGGAAGCGGGTGCCTGGATTTCCGTTTTCCCTTCGGTGGCGGGCGCGTTTCCGGAATCCCCGCTCCCGTCCACCACGAGGTCGGGCGAACCGGATTCCTTGTGATCGATTTCGGAGTCTTCCGCAAAGCCGAAATTGTCCGGTTCATCCAACTCAACCAGGGTTCCCAAGGCGTTGCGCGTGCCGGTTGCGGAGCCCGCGCCGCTTGACGGAGCACCCCCGCCAACGGTGATCGGAGCATCAGCGCCAACGGTGGATGGGGCATCCCCACCAACGGTGGTCGGAGCATCCGCTCCAACGGTGGCCGGAGCATCCGCTCCAACGGTGGTTGGAACCGGATTGAGATCGTTCAGGACGAGGGAAGCGACCGACAGCGTCGCGCCGTCGTCGAAACGCAGGCTTTCGATGTTGACGAACTCGTTCCAGACCATCTGGCCGGGATCGTCGGATTCGCGCAGCACATGGATCGTGGCGGCTCCGGCCGTGTCGGTTTCACGCCAGATCCGGTATTCGGATCGGGAACCTGACAAAAGCACGGTATCGTCCCCCGAGAGACCATCCACGGTCCCCGCGCCGACCACCGTGATGAGATCATCGCCTTCCGATGCGACCGGGGATGAGCGGTGCGAGGGGCTGATCGAACCGAATGAAACGCCGCCACCGCCGCCTCCGCATCCCGCCAATACGCCAACGGCGGCGAACAGGGCGGCCGCGGGACGTCGTCGGGCGCGAGCTCCGCTTGCTTCCTCGATTGTCATGCGCGCGCGCACTCCTTGAGAAAAGAGATTCGCATTCAGAGCGGAACGGGGCAATCCCGCCGTCCTTCGAGTTCATGTGTCGCGTATTACCGCGTCAACCGTGGATGATAGCGGGATTCCCCCCAATGTCAAAAAGATATCGACTAATTCCGCCTTACGCCAAGGACCGAGGTCAGGGCGGCCGCGGCTCTTGCTTCGATGTTCCTCACGCCGACCTCCCTTGCAGGGATCGATGGCCCGCATTCGGACCGACCCAGGCGTTCGGCCATCCCACCGGGCTCGGGAGTCGCCTTCCGTCCGTTCCTGAACGGTTGGTGGATGGCCGTGCGCGGTTTGAACGGGTTTCGCCACAATCGGACGAATCGCCATCTAATCCTCTCCCCTCCGACGTTTCGTGGACGGCGGTAGGCGCGACACCGAAGCGATGTCACGCGCGCGGAGCGCGACTTGACTGCGCGATGCCCGATCTCCCTGGAGTGGCGACGGCGCTCAACGGCCAGAATTCAACGTTCCCGCCCGGCCCGGCGGGCGGCGATCCGCGTTGCACTCGATTCGGAAGCGGTTGGTGGCGGATATCATCGATTCCGAAGGGATGTTTCCTCGCGCTTTTCGATTAATGCTGACGCCCCCGTGCAACCGCCGCCGCGTGGCCAATCGCCGCAATGGGCCGATGCCCAATGGCTTCCCCCGCACACCACCTGGGCCGAGCGGAGGCGCGGCATGTGGCGGGAAATGATCTCGGCGACCGCAGCCGGCGGGTCTTGGTGAGATCCGACCGGCTACGGGGGGCGGCGAAGAGCCATGCCGTTCACCGTGTCGATCACCATGATTGCCGGATCTATTCCTGTCCGTCAACACCGTCACCTTCCCGCCCAATGGTGGCCTTCGAAGGCCCAGCGGGCGCCCCGGCTTCGCCAAATTCAGCCCGTGGTCCCACCATCGACCGCCACATTTGATGGAATCGGGAATTGCATCCCCACACCGAGGGAGGGCCGCCGTTCCAAGATCCCCGTCACCACCGCTTTCCAGATTTCGACGCAAGATGGCCCTTCCCGGGAAATTTCACCGCCCGCGCCCGTTCGTTGCCAAAATCTCGCATTCCCCATCCGGATGCCCCCAGGGGGAGGACCAGTCCCCGCCCCCTGCCCGTATGACCGCGATCGTGCCGGTAAAGGGTCGGAGACCTCGTGGCGCGCCGATTCACCGCACGACATTGGCGGCAGGCGATTCGCAAAACGAATCACCCCCGAATCGCCGATTCCCGGGGCGGTCGCCAACGACGTGGCACGAACC
>JANQKA010000746.1 GCA_028281405.1 Hasllibacter sp.
CACGTTGACCGCGCTCCGCCGGGCGGCGATGCCGGGACCGACCGGGGACGGGCATTCGCGGTCGCGGGACGACGTCGCGGGGTGATTCGCGGGGGATGAAGCCGCCCGCGAATCACCCCGCGCGCCGACGACTCCGCGCGGCGGATGGATTTCCGATGTGGGTGATTCGCGTGGTCAAGTCCCGGACCCGCCGGTCCCGCCGCGGGTTCCATGTTGGTCTCCGGTGATTCGGGAGAGGCGGGACCGCGTGGGCGGAAGCGGTCGCGCCGGATGCCGGATGCCGGGGACCGGGCCCGCGGACCGTGATTCGCCGCGCGCCGACGCCCGGGCCGTCCGGAGGGTGTTCGCCCCTTTTCCCGCGCGTGGCGGTCCGTGGGGGGCGGACCGCCGCCGGCCGAAAGCTTCGCAATCGGTATTGGCGGCGGGAATTCATCGGATCGCCCCGTAGTACCGGGGCGGGCGGCCGCAACCGCGATCCGCGCCGCTCGGGGAAACTTCGAAAAGGAAAGGGCGGGGGGCGGGGCCGCGGAGATTCCGCGGCTTCGACCGTCGAGCCGGGGCGCGCCGAACCGGGGCGGACCGCCGCCCTTCAATTCCACCGCGCGGCCGGATGCGCGGGAACCATCCCGGATCACCCCACCATCCCGGCGGCGGAACCGCCTGGCCCGGAAGCCGCCACGGGGTGGGCCGGACTTATAATTCCCAAGCGCCTGCGGGAGGCCCCGCGGGGGTCATCTCCCCCATGTGCGCACGGGGCCGCAATCCATGTGGACGAAGTTCGAGGACGTGTATTTCCCAACGCCGCCGGCCGAGCAGAAGCTGGCGGCGGTGAACAACTCGCCGACGGAACGCGTGTGAAGGCGGATGTCCGCGGCTTCGCCGCGCATGTGAAGGGAGTTTCTGGCGACGCCGGACGAGCGTCTGCGCAGCATCGCGTTGGTCTCAGGCGAACGGTACCCGGAAATCAGGTAGAAGGGTTCGCTGGTGTCCACAAGGCGTTGGACCGCGGCCATGATGTCCAACGTGCGCGCGTCGATCCTGTGCGCCTTGTTGTTGCGCCAGTCCCGCATGAAGTGGGTGATTTCGCCCAGCGCCTCGGGTATGTATTCCCCATCGATCCAGTAGATCGTGTCGATGCTTTCCCCGGTGCGGTCGGAGATCATGCGAAGGCGGCGGATGTCGCCCGAGCCCCGCAGGAAGCCGAACACGTCGGCGTTCGCGGCCACCGGGGCCGCCGCGGCGGCGGCCGCGAAAACGCGGAGAAACGCGCGCCGCGAGGGGGGCGGTGTGTTGGAAGTCATGATTCCGTCCTTAAACTCTGGTCGCGGTGTCCACGCCGTATCCTCCTCCCGCGGGAAGTCGCGGGCACATGATCGCGGATACCGGCGCGATGTCAACAAAATAATTCACCGGATGTCGATGAATCCACGGCTCCATGCCCGAATTTCGACCGAATTCGGAGGATTTCGTCAAGCGCGGCGGGTCACCGAAACGGAATCGCGGTGGCGTTCGCCCGTGTTCGACGGTAGTTTGAACGCCATCCCAGGAGGGTCGAGCGTGTCTTACCGACTGTCAGATATCGCCAATTCTATCGGCGCGCGGTTGGAAGGCGACGGCGGCATGGTCGTCTCCTCCCTCGCCGAACCCGCCGAGGCGGGCCCCGACTCCCTCGCCCTTTGCATGCAGAAAAAATACCTCGATGACCTGAGGGCGGGAGCGGCCCGGTCGGCGGTTCTGTGGGAAGGGGCGGACGTCGAAGGGCTCGATTTGGAGGCGATGCTGTTCGTCGAGCGTCCGCGTTTGGCCCTGCACCGCGCCACGGGAATGTTCGCGTCGGAGCCGCGGTTGGAACCGGGCGTTCATCCAACGGCCCATGTGGATCCCGCGGCGGTCGTCGGCGAGGGCGCGGCCATCGGTCCGATGTGCGTGGTGGGGCCGGATGCGGTGATCGGGAGCGGCGCGCGGTTGCTCGGGCAGGTCTGGGTGGGAGCCGGGTCCCGGGTGGGCGACGATTGCCTCCTTCATCCCCAGGTCCACATCGGCGAACGGGTCCGCATCGGTGATCGGTTCGTCGCCCAATGCGGAGCGCGCATAGGGGCGGACGGCTTTTCCTTCGTGACCCCCGAGAAGAGCGCGGTGGAGGAGGTCCGCGAAAACCTGAGCGCCGCGGGCGGGGAACTACGCGATCAATCCTGGCTGAAAATCGAGTCCCTCGGCGGCGTCGAGATCGGCGACGACGTGGAGGTCGGCGCTGGAACCTGCATCGACTCCGGAACCATCCGCTCCACCAAAGTGGGGGACGGCACCAAGATCGACAATCTAGTGCAAATCGCGCACAACTGCCGGATAGGACGGGATTGCCTATTGTGCGGGCAGGTCGGCTTGGCCGGGTCCGCCGATATCGGGGACAGGGTGGTGCTGGCGGGTCAGGTCGGGGTGAGCGACAACGTCCGGGTGGGGTCGGACGTGGTGGCGGGCGGCGCCAGCGCCATCATGGCGAGCGTTCCCGCGGGCCGCGCCGTGCTCGGACATCCGGCGCACAGGATGGAGGACGCGTTGACGAATTTCAAACATTTCAGAAGGCTTTCGCGCTTGGCGGCGCAGGTCGCGGATCTCAGGAAACGGCTTCCCGAAGACGGCGGGAACGGATAATAGGCGGGTCGGCGAGGAGAAAGGCGGGCCAATGTCCGATCGGGTCAAGGAACGGGTCATCGAGATCATCGCCGAGCAGGCGATGCTGGAGGTCGGTGACGTGACCCCGGAGGCCGCCCCCGAGGATATCGGCATCGACAGCCTCGGCCTGGTGGAGACGATCTTCGCCATCGAGGAGGAATTCAACATCGACATTCCGTTCAACGCCAATGAGCCCGGGAAGAGCGACTTCGACATCTCGTCGGTGGCCGCCATTACCGAAGCCATCGCGGCCTTGGTTGTCGCGAAGAACGCGTGAAGCGGGCGTCTGGGGCGGGCCGGGCCCACCATTCGTTCGGCGCTCTTGGCCGGCGGCCCGCCGCGGGTGGGGGAGGCGGCGGGATTCGTGGTCTCCGTGAACCCGGTGGGCGGCTTCGGGAGGACGCGGTGTTAGACCGCGTCGCGACGACCCTTCCGATGACCGCGTGCGTCCGGCCGCACTGGGCGCGGGATGGTGCCGATCAGCCCGGATTCCGGTTGTCCGGGACGGCCATCCCGTCCGGCGGCGCGGCAGGGCGGATTTGGGAATCGGCTTTCCAAAGTTGGATGGAGCGTCTAGGTGGAGGCGAGCGAGGAAAAGGCGGATCGATGTGCGATCAGGCAGGTGAACGCGTCATCGGGATGTTCGTGGAGCGGGTGGTTTCCGACACCGCGGAGATGGACATCGGGGGCTCGCCCGGAGACATCGGCGTGATCGGCTTGGGTCCGGAGGGGGCCTTCCCCGTCGTCGGGGGTGGCGTCGGGATCCCGCTTCATACGGCAACGCCCGGGAGAAGCGGGGTCGGCGTGAATCCGGTCGCGGGTGTCGCCGATGCCGTCGCGGCCACGATCGCGGCGGATGGGGCGTGAAGCGGGTCGTCATAACCGGCCAAGGGACGATCAATCCCCTTGGGGACTCCGTGCGCGCGACCTGGGAAGGGTTCAAGGAGGGCCGCAGCGGCATCGGCCCGCTTGAAATCCGGGATGTGGACCGGCTTTCCATCCAGATCGGCGGGCAGGTGCGGGGCTATGACGAACAGGCGAATTTCAACCGTCAGCAGATCGCCCTCTACGACCGCTACACGCAGTTCACGTTGTTGGCCGCGCGGGAGGCGATCAACCAGTCCGGCTTGAATTTCGAAGGGCGGCTGGGAGTGGAATGCGGCGTCGTCCTCGGCACTTCCGGCGGTGGCCTGAACACCCAGGACGAGAACTACCGGGCGGTCTACGAGGAGGGCAAGAACCGCGTCCATCCCCTCGTCGTGCCCAAGTTGATGAACAACGCCGCGGCGAGCCATCTTTCCATGGCCTACAACCTCATGGGGCCGAGCTTCACCGTCGCCACCGCCTGCGCGTCGTCCAACCACGCCATGGGGCAGGCGTTCTGGTTCGTGCGGTCCGGCATGACGAAGGCGATGGTGACCGGCGGGTCGGAGTCGATGCTGTGCTTCGGCGGCGTCAAGGCTTGGGAGGGCCTGCGCGTGATGTCGAGGGACGCGTGCCGTCCGTTCAGCGCCAACCGCAACGGGATGGTGCAGGGGGAGGGCGCGGCGGTGTTCGTGTTCGAGGAATACGAACACGCAAAGGCCCGGGGAGCGGAAATCCTGGCCGAGGTCATCGGGTTCGCCATGTCGTCGGACGCGTCCGACATCGTCATGCCCTCGAAGCAGGGCGCGGCGAGGGCCATCGAGGGGGCGATCGTCGACGCGCGCATCTCCCGCGACGAGGTGGGCTACATCAACGCGCACGGCACTGGCACGGCGGCGAACGACAAAACCGAATGCGCGGCTGTGGCGGACGTGTTCGGTGCGCACGCCGACAGGTTGATGATCTCATCCACGAAATCCATGCACAGCCACCTGATCGGCGGGACCGGGGCGGTCGAGCTCCTCGCCTGCGTGATGGCGCTGAAGGAGGGCGTGATCGCGCCCACCATCAACTATGACGAGCCGGACCCGGAATGCGCCCTCGACGTGGTGCCGAACGAGGCGCGCGAGGCGAAGGTGGACGTGGTTCTTTCGAACGCCTTCGCCTTCGGCGGCTTCAACGCGGTTCTGGCGCTCCGCCGGCATTGACGGGAAGTTCCCGCGCCGACGTGGCGGGTTCACTCGCCCGCCGCGGCGGGCGTCTCGGCCGCCTTGTAGGCGGCGGTGAAGCCGCCCAGCGGGATTTCGATGATCACGTTCTGATTCGGCGCGGCGGCGGGGACGATGCGCATCAGGGCGGTCGTCCCGCGCCGGAAGGAGTCGAGGTCTTCGGAGGTCAGGCCGATTCGGGCGTGGCAACCTTCGAGTGTGCACCAGGAGAACGGGTATTGCCTCGCGGCGCCTCCGTCCACGTTGATGGTGATTCCCTGGGTCAGCAGCGTTTCGAGCGGCGTGACGATGCTCGCGCCGGCCACCGCCCGGTCTCCGCCGGGCACGGCGAACACGGAGATTTCGGCCACGGGCACGCCGTTGGGATC
>JANQKA010000770.1 GCA_028281405.1 Hasllibacter sp.
CCGGCGTCCCGGGGCGGGTGCGGCTCGGGATCGGTTTCGTGATCGCGGGCATCGCGGCCTACCTCTCCGCGCAGATCCATCCCGAGGAGCTCCAGTACCAATTGGCGGTCCCCGTGTTCAAGGACTTCCTGATCAACCTCGGATGGCTGTTCATTCCGTTCGCGATGGTGGTGATCGTGGGGGCGGCCAACGCGGTCAACCTCACGGACGGTCTCGACGGTCTCGCGATCATGCCGGTGATGATCGCCTCGGGCGCGCTGGGGGTGATCGCCTACGCGGTCGGCCGCGTGGACTTCACCGAATATCTCGACGTGCACTACGTCCCGGGGACGGGCGAAATCCTGATCTTCGTGGCGGGGCTGGTCGGCGGCGGCCTCGGGTTCCTGTGGTACAACGCGCCGCCCGCCGCGGTGTTCATGGGGGACACGGGATCGCTCGCGCTCGGCGGGGCGCTGGGGGCCATCGCCGTGGCGACCAAGCACGAGATCGTCCTCGCCGTGGTGGGCGGGATTTTCGTGGTCGAGGCGTTGTCGGTGATCATCCAGGTCCTCTACTTCAAGCGGACCGGGAAGCGGGTGTTCCTGATGGCTCCGATCCACCACCACTTCGAGAAGAGAGGCTGGGCGGAGCCGCAAATCGTGATCCGCTTCTGGATCATCTCCTTGATTCTCGCCCTGATCGGCTTGGCGACCCTGAAGCTCCGTTGACGCGGCCGCGCCGCGCCCGGGATCCGCGCGCGGGAGCCCCGGCGACCGGCGGCGGGAAGCTCGGTCCCCCGGACCGGACTTGACGCCGCGCCGCTTCCACCCGACACCCCGGCGAATCCGTCGGGAGGAGCGAATGATCCCGGTAATGGGCTACGCCGGAAAGACGGTGGCGGTGCTTGGACTTGGGCGTTCGGGCATGGCGGCCGCCCGGGCGCTCGGGGCGGGCGGGGCGGTCCCCGTCTGCTGGGACGACGGGGCGGAAGGGCGCGCCAGGGCGGAATCGGAGGGGTTCGCGCTGCGCGACCCCGCCGGGGAGGGGGCGTTCGACGGGGTCGCCGCGCTGATCGTGTCCCCGGGAATTCCGCACCTCCACCCCGAACCGAACGCCGCGGTCGCCGCCGCGTGGGAGGCCGGCGTGCCCGTGGACAACGACATCGGACTGTTCTTCCGGTCCCTCGGCCACGGGGGATGGAACGAATTCGACCGCGTCCCACGCGTCGTCGCCGTGACCGGATCCAACGGCAAATCCACGACCTCCGCGCTCATCCACCACGTCGCCGTCCACGCCGGCATGGATAGCCAGTTGGCGGGAAACATCGGGAGGGGGGCGCTCGACATCGACCCGCCCGGGGACGGCGGAGTCGTTGTGCTTGAATTGTCCTCGTATCAGACCGACCTGGCCCGGGCGTTGACGCCCGACATCGCGGTGTTCACGAATCTGACCCCCGACCACCTCGACAGGCACGGCGGCGTCGGGGGGTATTTCGCGGCGAAGCGGAGGCTGTTCGCGGAAGGCGGGCCCGACCGGGCGGTGATCGGGGTGGACGAGCGCGAAGGCGCCCATCTGGCGAATCAAATGGCCGAGGGCGTCGGAGACGACCGGGTGATCCGCGTGTCGTCGGAGCGCGGGCTATCCGGTCCGGGATGGTCCGTGTCCGCCTTGGACGGGCGTCTGACGGAGTGGCGCAAGGGCCGCCGGATCGCGTCCATCGACCTTCGGGGGATGTCCGGCCTGCCGGGAGCGCACAATCATCAGAACGCCTGCGCCGCCTACGCCGCCGCGCGGGGGCTGGGGCTGCCGCCGAGGGTGGTCGAAGAGGCGTTCGGCGGCTTCGAGGGCCTGCCGCACCGCTCGCAGCTGGTCGCCGTGAAGGGCGGCGTGTCATTCGTCAACGACAGCAAGGCGACCAACGCGCGGAGCGCGGCCCGCGCCTTGGAAGCCTTCCCGCGGGTCCGCTGGATACTCGGGGGACTGGGCAAGGACGGCGGGGTCGCGGGCATCGCGGACGCCATGGGAAGCGTGGCGAAAGCTTATCTGATCGGCCACTCGGCGCGGGAATTCGCGGTGCAGATGCGCGGCGTCGACACGGAGATCTGCGTCACGCTGGAAAGCGCGGTCGCCCGGGCGGCGGCGGAGGCGGAACCGGGAGACACGGTGCTTCTCGCGCCCGCCGCCGCGAGCTTCGATCAGTTCCCCGATTTCGAAAAACGCGGCGAGAGGTTCATCGAACTCGTCGAGGCGCTCTGAGCGCGGACGCGCATTCGGCCGTGTGGCCCGCCCCCCCGCCGCCTCGGCCGGGGGGGGGGCCGAACCGGCGCCGGGCCGGGGGTTTTCCCCTTGCCAAGCCCGCTTCGGCCCGCTAAAACGGAAGGCAGACCCGGTGAACGGGCTTACGGGCAGTCAAGGCGGAAACATGACCGAGATGGTCTTCGGCGCCGTTCCGGCGCAACCGGGCGATCCAGTCCTTCCAAGGTGGTGGCGCACCCTCGATCGGCTGACCCTCACCTGCGTGTTCGTGCTGTTCGGCATTGGGTTGCTGCTGGGCCTCGCCGCCTCGCCCCCGCTGGCGGCAAAGAACGGATTCGCCCCGTTCCACTACGTGGCGCGGCAGGCCGCGTTCGGCGGAATGGCCCTTTGCGCCATGATCGTGGTGTCGATGATGCCGCCCACGCTGATCCGCCGCCTCGGCGTGTTGGGGTTCCTCGTCTCCTTCGCCGCGCTGGCCCTCCTTCCCGCGTTCGGCACCGACTTCGGCAAGGGGGCGACGCGGTGGTATTCGCTTGGCTTCGCCTCCGTCCAACCGTCCGAGTTCCTGAAGCCGGTGTTCGTCGTGCTTTGCGCCTGGCTTTTGGCCGCCGCCCAGGAGGTCGGCGGTCCGCCGGGCCGCCTGTTCTCCTTCATCGTGGCGGCCACCGTCACGTTGGTTCTCGCGCTGCAGCCGGATTTCGGCCAAGCGAGCCTGTTGCTGGCCTCCTGGGGCGCGATGTATTTCGTGGGCGGGGCCCCGGTTCTGCCGCTGGTCGCGATGGCCGGACTGACGGTGCTCGGCGGCGTCTTCGCCTATTCCCATTCCGACCACTTCGCGCGGCGCATTGACGGGTTCCTGTCATCCGAGGTCGATCCGCTGACACAGGTCGGCTACGCCACGAACGCGATACAGGAGGGCGGGTTCTTCGGCGTCGGCGTGGGCGAGGGCACGGTCAAGTGGTCGCTGCCGGACGCGCACACCGACTTCATCATCGCCGTCGCGGCGGAGGAGTACGGCCTCGTCCTGGTCCTGGCGACCGTCGCGCTCTTCGCCACGGTCACGGTCCGGTCCTTCGCGCGGCTCATGCGGGAGCGCGACACCTTCGCGTGCCTCGCCGGAACCGGCCTCGCGACGATGTTCGGCCTTCAGGCGTTCATCAATCTCGGAGTCGCGGTGCGCATCCTTCCCGCGAAGGGAATGACGCTGCCTTTCGTCTCCTACGGCGGCTCGTCGCTGGTCGCCGCGGGCATCGCGATGGGCATGCTTCTGGCGTTGACGCGCACCCGGGCGCAGGGAAGCATCGAGGACGTGTTGGGGCCGCGCGGATGAGCCGACTTTGCCTGATCGCCGCCGGCGGAACCGGTGGCCACATGTTCCCCGCGCAGGCCTTGGCCGAGACGTTGCTGGAATCCGGCTGGCGCGTCAAACTGTCCACCGACGCGCGCGGAATCCAGTACGCCGACGATTTTCCCGACGCGGTCGAGCGGGAGGTCGTCGCGTCCGGGTCGCCGTCGCGGGGAGGCGTGCCCGCGAGGGTCTCGGCTCCGTTCAAATTGGTTTTCGGGATTTGCCAATCGCTCTGGCGCATGCGCCGGGATCCTCCGGCGGTGGTGGTCGGTTTCGGCGGGTACCCTTCGGTCCCGGCGATGGTGGCGGCGAAAATCCTGCGGCGCCCGAGCGTGATCCACGAGCAGAACGGGGTTCCGGGGCGCGTCAACCTGCTGCTCGCCTCCCGGGTCCGGGCCGTGGCCTGCGGGGTTTGGCCGACGAATTTGCCCGAGGGCGTGAAGGGCACGCACACCGGCAACCCCGTCCGCGCCGCCGTGCTGGCGCGCGCCGGAGCCGGCTACATTGGGCCGGGCGACTATCCCATGTCGATCGTCGTAATCGGGGGAAGCCAGGGCGCGCGCGTCCTGTCCGAAGTCGCGCCGTCGGCGCTGGCGGCCCTGCCGGACGATATCCGCCGCCACATCCGGGTGACCCACCAGGCCCGGGAGGAGGATCAACCGGCCGTGCTCGCCAAATACGACGAAGCGGGCATTCCGGCCGATGTCCACGCGTTTTTCCACGACATCCCGGCGCTCCTCGCGGAGGCGCAATTGGTGATTTCGCGGGCCGGCGCGTCCTCCATCGCCGACATTTCGGTGATCGGGCGCCCCTCCGTGCTCGTTCCCTTCGCGGCCGCCGCGGGCGACCATCAGACCATCAACGCCCGCGGACTGGTCGAGGGCGGGGCCGCCGTCGCGATCGCCGAGTCGGATCTGACGCCCGCGAAGCTGGCGGAGGGCGTGGCCGACATCCTGTCCCGTCCCGACGGCGCCGCGGAAATGGCGGAGAACGCGCTGCTGCTCGGCAAGCCCGACGCCGCGAAGCTCCTCGCCGAACTCGTGGCCTCCGCGGCCGGGGCGGCGGAATGAATCCGCCCGCCACGAAGCTTCCGCTGCGTCTAGGGCCGATCCACTTCGTGGGCATCGGCGGAATCGGCATGTCGGGAATCGCGGAGGTTCTGCTGGAGCACGGCTACGACGTTCAAGGGTCCGATCTCAAATCCTCGCCGATCACCGGGCGCCTCGAACGGATGGGCGCGCGGATCTTCGAGGGGCAGCGGGCCGAGCATCTGGACGCCGCCGAGGTCGTGGTCGTCTCTTCCGCGATCGGGCCGGGCAATCCGGAGCTGTTCGAGGCGCGCCGGCGCGGACTGCCGGTGGTCCGCCGCGCCGAGATGCTCGCGGAACTCATGCGTCTGAAGTCGAACATCGCGGTGGCGGGCACCCACGGCAAGACGACCACGACCACGATGGTGGCCACGCTGCTGGACGCCGGAGGCTTCGATCCCACGGTCGTCAACGGCGGCGTCATCCACGCCTACGGATCCAACGCGCGGACCGGGCGGGGCGAGTGGATGGTGGTGGAGGCCGACGAGAGCGACGGCACCTTCAACCGCCTGCCCGCGACCGTGGCCATCGTCACCAACATCGATCCCGAACACATGGATCACTGGGGCACCATCGGCAATCTCCGCGAGGGGTTCCACGATTTCGTCTCCGGAATTCCATTCTACGGGCTCGCGATCTGCTGCGTCGACCACCCGGAGGCGCGGGAACTGGCCGAACGCGTCACCGATCGGCGCGTCGTGACCTACGGGTTCGACCCCGGCGCGGACGTGCGGGCGGTGGGACTGACCCACGGCGGCGGCGGCGCCCGATTCGATATCGAATTCGCCGACACCGGCGGCGGGATCGAGGGATGCGGCCTGCCGATGCCGGGCGACCACAACGTGTCGAACGCCCTGGCGGCGGTCGCTGCGGCTCGGTTCCTCGGGGTTCCCGGCGACACCATCCGCGGCGCGCTCGCCGGCTTCGGCGGGGTCAACAGGCGGTTCACGAAGGTGGGCGAGGTCGGCGGAGTCACGATCATCGACGATTACGGACATCACCCGGTGGAGATCGCGGCGGTTCTCAAGGCGGCGCGCCAATCGGCGAAGGGCCGGGTGTTGGCGGTTCACCAGCCGCACCGGTATTCGCGCCTGTCGAATCTCTTCGACGGCTTCTGCGGGGCCTTCGACGACGCCGATGTCGTGGCCATCTCGGAGGTGTTCGCGGCGGGGGAGACCCCGGTTCCCGGGGCTTCCCGGGACGATCTCGTCGCCGGGCTGATCCGGCGGGGGCACCGGGACGTCAGGGCGATTCACGGCGAGGAGGATCTCGCTCCGCTTGTCCGGGAACTGGCGCGGGAGGGTGACATGGTCGTCTGTCTGGGCGCGGGGACGATTTCGGCCTGGGCGAACGCCCTGCCCGGAAGGCTCGCGGCGTGATTCCCGCCCCCGCGGCCGGGGCCCGGAGCCACCCGGACCCGCGTCCAGCCCGGGGGCCCGGGCGGGGAGTCCTCCCGGAGCCCCGTCCGGAAGGCGGCGCGGTGACCCAGGCCGGGCGCGCGGTCGACGCCCCGGCCCTTCCGAATGTCAGGGGTTCCCTGACCCCGAACCGCCCGCTCGACACCCTGACCTGGCTGCGGGTCGGAGGCCCCGCCGACTGGCTCTTCCAGCCGGCGGATCACGCCGACCTCGCCGATTTTCTCGCGGCCCTCGATCCGGACGCGCCGATTTTCCCGATCGGGGTCGGATCCAACCTCATCGTGCGCGACGGTGGCGTCAGGGCGGTGGTGATCCGTTTGGGCCGGGGCTTCAACGCGGTGGTGGTCGACGGGAACGAGGTGACCGCCGGAGCGGCCGCCCTCGACTCCCGCGTGGCGCGCGCCGCGGCGGCGGCGGGGCGCGACCTCTCTTTCCTGGCGACCATACCCGGCGCGATCGGCGGCGCGGTCAGGATGAACGCGGGCTGCTATGGATCCTATGTGGCCGACGCGCTCGACCGCGTGGAATTGGTCACCAGGTCGGGCGCCACCGAGTGGCTCCCCGCCGCGGAACTGGGCCTCGCGTACCGGAGCTCCGAACTGCCGCCCGGCGCGGTCGTCACGAAGGCCGTGTTCAAGGCGCCGGAGGGCGATCCGGAAAAGATCGCGGAGCGGATGGCCGAGCAGACCGCCCGCAGGGACGCCACGCAGCCGGTCAAGGAGCGCTCGGCGGGTTCCACCTTCCGGAACCCGGCGGGATACTCGTCCACCGGGCGGGCCGGCGACCGCCACGAGCTCAAGGCTTGGAGGCTCATCGACGACGCCGGAATGCGCGGAGCGCGCAGGGGCGGGGCGCGGATGTCCGAAAAGCATCCCAATTTCCTGGTCAACGCGGGCGGCGCGACCGCGGAGGATCTGGAGGGGCTGGGCGAGGAGGTCAAAAAAAAGGTTTTCAAGACCAGTGGACATGTTTTAGAATGGGAAATAATGAGGGTGGGTGAACCCGCCCCGTGATTTCGTAGGGCCGCGAAGGCCCCATTTCAGAGGCGGGTATGTCGAGCAGGGCAACCCTACATGTGGCGGTCGTCGCCGGTGGTCCGTCCGCCGAGCGCGGGGTCTCGTTGTCTTCGGGCCGCGAGTGCGCCGCCGCATTGCGCGGCGCGGGGTTCCGGGTGACCGAGATCGACGCCGGTCATTCGCTGGCGGAGGATCTCAAGGCGCTCTCTCCGGACGTGGCGTTCAACGTCCTTCACGGGCGCTGGGGCGAGGACGGTTGCGTGCAGGGCCTCCTGGAATGGCTGCGCATCCCCTACACGCATTCCGGCGTCCTCTCATCCGCCCTCGCGATGGACAAGCAGCTCTCCAAGGCCGCCTTCGCGTCCGCCGGCCTGCCCGTGGCCGAAGGGCGCCGGGCGACGCGGGACGAGATCGAGGCGGGCCACCTGTTGCCGCTCCCCTACGTCGTCAAACCGGTGTCGGGTGGATCGTCGGTCGGCGTGACCATCGTGCGGGAGGCGATGAACGCCGCCCGGGTTTCCCCGGACGCCGAGGGGCCGTTGATGGTCGAGGCATTCGCCCCGGGGAGGGAGTTGACGGTCACGGTGATGGACGGCCGGGCCCTGACCGTGACCGACATCCTTTGCGACGGCTGGTACGACTTCTCCGCCAAATACGAGGACGGCGGGTCGCGCCACGTGCTTCCCGCCGACGTGCCTCCCGACGTGTTCGGCGCGTGCCTCGATTACGCCTTCCGGGCGCACGAGGCGTTGGGATGCCGGGGAGTCTCCCGCGCCGACTTCCGCTGGGACGAGGACAGGGGCGTGGACGGGCTGATCCTTCTGGAGATCAACACGCAGCCGGGCATGACCCGCACCTCGCTGACGCCGGAGCAGGCGGCGCATCGCGGGGTCTCCTTTCCCGAACTCGTGACTTGGATGGTGGAGGACGCCTCATGCGACCGATGATGGAGGCCCAAGGAGCGGAATCGGCGGCCGCCGGGGGCGCGCAGGACGCGCGTCGCGATCCGGCGCCGTCCCGGGCGGCCTACAGGCTCCACCGCCTCCTGCTCGCCCCCATGGCCCGCGCGGCGCTCCGCTTCGGGATGCCCGCCGCCGCGGCGGCCGGAACCGCGCTTTGGCTCGCCGCCGATCCGGTCCGGATGGATGCGGTGGCGGGAGCCTTCCGCGAAATCCGGCGGTCGGTTGAGGAGCGTCCCGAATTCATGGTGACCTCCCTGGCGCTCGTGGGCGCCTCGCCGGAGGTCGCGGCGGATATCCGCGGACTCCTCCGGATCGAATTTCCGGTTTCCACCTTCGATCTCGACCTGCCGGCGATGCGGTTGGCGGTGATGGACCACGGCGCGGTGGACGGGGCCGAAATCCGGGTCCGCTCCGGCGGGATTCTCGAATTGACCTTGATTGAGCGGGTTCCCGCGATGATTTGGCGGTCGCGCGTCGGGAGGGAATTCCTCGACGCGGCGGGAAACCGGATTGGCCCGGCCGAAGGAGATCCCCGCTCCCAAGGGTTGCCGCTGGTTTCGGGGGACGGCGCCGACCGCGCCGCGGCGGAGGCGTTGACCCTGATCGCGGCGGCGGAGGGCGCGCTCGGCGGCCGGCTGCTGGGCCTTGTCCGGGTGGGGGAGCGGCG
>JANQKA010000782.1 GCA_028281405.1 Hasllibacter sp.
ACGAGATTGTGGGATTTCCCGCCAGCATGCCGGCCATTCCCCTCCCGTAATAGCCATTCAGGAAATTTCCCGAATCACCGTTGAAAGCGGCGTTTTGCCGCTCGAAAAATCCGAGGATTTGGTTGCGGTCGGCGGCCAACTTTAGGGTCTGAAGAAAGACGCCCTTGCCGCCCGCCTGCGGTCCGACAAGAACCGTGAGGTCGGTCAACCGCAAATTGGCGTCGGATACCACCCCGAGGTTCCTGACACGGATCCGGTCGCCGCCCTTGTTTTTCTTCTTCCGTTCCATTACCTCACTCTCCAAACGCGAAATCCGCGGGCGGATCCCACCCGCGCCCGAAAGCGACCGCTAACGCCTCCACCCTCGCGGAAGGCCGCCAACCGCCTGTGGCCCAGGGCAATCGCCGACCCCTTTCGCTCATGGGCACGCCGGCGGCGAAATCGGCGCATGTGCCCGCATCACGTTTGCCGCATCACCTTCCGATCTCGACCGCGGCGTGTTGTCGACCTCCTCGACGGGCGTGTCGGAGTGATTCATGGCCCGACCGCGTTGGATTTCAAGTCGAAATTCTTGTCCGCCGCCTCAACGCCATCGACGGTTCCGCCCGGCGGGCACGCGCCCCGATGGGCCGCGCCACTCCCGACCGACTTCCGAGCGCATCCCGCCACCCGGAACGGAGGCGGAATCGGAGCCTCGGAAAACCCCGCGACCCACCTCCGCGTCGACGGGCTTCGCTCCACCGCGAAACCTCCCACCAGGCGGCGGGCACGGGGCGGACGGTCGTGGAGGCGGCAGAAGCCGACATTCGTTGTTGTCGCGTTCCCGACGATCGTGAGCGGAAGCTTCTCCATCCCCGGCGCGGGAAATTCCCGGCGCGATTCGAAATTCGGGAAGCCAAAGCGCCATCGGCATTGATGGAATCAGTGGCGCGAGCCGCGAAGTGGTCAACGCGAATCGTTGAAGGACGTCGAACACATCGCCAACCGATGTTGTGGTCACGCCCAAGTCGTTGGCACACCGCAAGGCGTTGACTCCCGCACCGGGAAAGGGCGCACGTGTTCAACCGGAAGAGCCGAGGTCTCCGGCGCCGCCCGTCCGCAGGATATCCATGCCCGCCACGAGCGCGTCGAAGGCTCCCGCGTCCTCCATGTGCGTCCTGAGCCTCTGGTTGTACCCGCCCGGCGTGTTCAGATCCTTCAGCATGTCCGCCAAACCTAATTCCCCGCTCTCCGACCGAGCCATCAACGCGCTTCCGATCAGCAGACGCAGGAACCTTTCGGCCCCGTCGGCGTCGCCCGTTCCCGCCCCGAGCCACGTCGCCGCGGTTTCGGCCAATTTCAACGCCGGGGAGACCGCGGCCTGCGCGGTCAGATATTCGCCCAACGTGTCCCGGTCCGGCAGGGCGATCACGTCATGCCTTCCCCCGAACAGCGACTCCAGCACGGGCGTTCCGGGAAACACGAGAATCGGCGACCGCGTTCGGGCGATCCATGGAAATGGAATCATCGTCGCCTCCAATTTCGCCGGAGCGATCAACCCGCGTAGATCGTCGTCCTCGATGTCGGCCATGAACGAAACGACCGGCAGTCCGGCGGGAAAATCGAGAGGGGCCAGCGCCGATTCGGCCGCTTTTCCGGTGACACCGAGAAACAAAAGTCCACACTCCGACGCCACGCTTTGCGGCGACCCGACCCGGACCGTGTCGAACGCCCGCGCCAAAGCCGCGGAGCGCACCCGCGATCTTTCGGTGACAAGGAGCTCGTGGCCCCGCGCGGCGAGATCCTCCGCCACGCGGCTCGCGATGGATCCCAGTCCCAGCACGCCAATCCTCATGTCCCTCTCCCGTCCCGTTCGCCCCTACAAATCCTTGACCAGCCGGAGCGCGTCGTAAATCGCCGCGTGGGTGTTGCGCGCCGAAACCGCGTCGCCGACGCGGAACAGCTTGAACGCGCCATCGGCGTTGCGCGAGATTGCCTGCGGCCTCCCCGCGATCAGCGCGTCGTGGTCGACCGCGCCGCCGTTCGAACTGAAAGGCTTCAGATCGAAATAAAGCTCCGCCAAGGGCAGCGTCCCGTAATTCAAAACGACCTGATCATACTCGATCCGTTCGACATGTCCGCCGTAGTCGGTCCCGATCACCGCCGTCAATCCGTTGCCGGACCGTTCCACGTTCAGCAGGCGCCGCGCCACGGTGAACTTCACGTTCCCGCCCTGAAGCGCGCTCATGTAGGGCACGAGGTTCATACCCATGACCTCCGGGGCGAAAGTCCGGTCAGGGGTCATGATTTCAACCTCGGCCCCCGCGGAGGCGGCCACCTCGGCGGCCTGCAGGGCCGGATGATCCCCGCTTTCGTCGTAAATCAAAACGCGATCCGCGGGCTTCTCGTCGCCCGCGATCAAATCCCACGCGGTCGAGACGTGGGGCGCGTCCTTCCCGGACTCGAACAATTCGGTGTTCGGCGTTCCGCCCGTGGCGACGATCGCCACGTCCGGCTCCAGCGCCGTCACCTCCTCGACGCCCGCCCAGACGCCGAAGTGGAATTCCACGTCCCGCGCCGCGCATTGGGCCATGCGCCAATCAATTATGGACAACATGTCGCGGCGGCGCGGGCTCCGCGCCGTAAGGCGGACCTGTCCTCCGGGATCCGGCTGCGCCTCGAACACCGTGACGCGGCGGCCGCGCTCGGAGGCGACCCGCGCCGCCTCCAACCCGCCGGGCCCCGCTCCGACGATCACGATCCGGCGCCGCTCGGAGGCGGGAGCGATCGTGTGCGGCATGGAAAGTTCCCGTCCCGTCGCCGCGTTATGTATGCACAGGGCCTCGCCGGCCTGATAGATCCGGTCAAGACAGTAGGTGGCCCCGACGCGGGGACGGATGTCGGCTTCGCGCCCCTCCACGATCTTCCTCACGATGTGCGGGTCCGCCATGTGCGCCCGGGTCATGCCCACCATGTCCAAAAGGCCCTCCCGCACCGCGTGGCGCGCCGTCGCGACGTCCGGAATCCTGGCGGCGTGGAAGGTCGGCATGCCCGTCGCCCGCCTGACCCGGCCGGCGAGATCCAAATGCGGCGCGGTCCTCATTCCCAGTACCGGAATGACGTCGGTCATCGCCGGGTCCGTGTGGATGCGCCCCCGGATGACGTTGAGGAAATCCACCTGGCCGGTGGCCGCGAGACGCTTCGATATCTCGACGCCCTCGTCCTCCGTTATGCCGCCCCTCTGTGCCTCGTCGGCGGTGTAGCGGAAGCCTACGATGAATTCTCCGCCCACCCGATTCCGGATCGCCGCGAGAACCTCCAGCGGAAACCGCAGCCGGTTTTCCAGGCTGTCCGCGCCGTAGGGGCCCTCGAGATCCTTGCTGAGAGGGGACCAGAATTGATCCAGCGGATGACCGTAGACCTGCAACTCGACGCCGTCCATGCCCCCCGCCGGCATCCGCTCCGCCGCGTCCGCGAAGTCGGCCACGATTCTCTCGATATCCCAATCTTCAACGAGTTTGGGAAAGGATCTGTGCGCGGGCTCCCGGTGCTTCGACGAAGATACCTAGGGCAGCCAGTCTCCCTTGTTCCATCCCGTGCGCCGCCCGAGGTGCGTGAGCTGGATCATGACCGCGCAGCCTTGCTCGTGGCAGCCATCGGTCAGATTCCGGATCCAAGGGACGACCTCGTCCCTGTAGGCCGGAATATTGTCGAACACCGGCGGGCTGTCCCGGGACACCGTCGCCGAACCCGCCGTCATGGCGAGGGCGACGCCCGCCTTGGCCCGCTCCTCGTGATACGCGCGGTACCGGTCCTTCGGCATGCCGTCTTCCGTGTAGGCCGGCTCGTGGCTCGTCGTCATGACCCGGTTTCTCAAGGTCAGATGCTAGAGCCGAAAAGGCTGGAGGAGGGGATCGTTCGACATCGGATTCGTCAGTGTTGGGTTCCCGCGGCGTCAGGGTCCATACCGCCATTCCCGGTCGGCTTGGACAACCCCGTTCCATTTCGCCTCGAGCCGCCCTTCCGCCGCGATCCCGCGCCCGTCGCCCGACGCCTCCAAGGACGACGATATCTCCACCTCCCCGTCCGGCCTGCGGATGACAATCCGGTGCGCGAACCGGCACGAGGCGCCTCCGCCCGGCCGCTCGGAAATCTTGTAATCCGCAGTGGTCTCCGTCGCGATCTCCAAATCCTCGCCCGGAAAGCGCGCGCCCGAAAGCGGGAGGCTCCAACCGTCGAATATCCAGCCTTCCCGCGATTCCCGGACCGCCCGTTTCGGATCCCCGCCCCCGACGGGTGTCCACGACGGTGGCGCGCGGGAAGTCCCCGCCCCGGGAAACGGGGTCCGCAGGGGAACGGCGCCGGAGGGCGGCCCCGGTAAATCCAAACGCGCGTCTTCGATCGACACCTTCGGCCCCTCCGAGCCGCCCGAAGGCCAGACCAGGGGCCAGTAGCCCGCCCCCAGCGCGAGCCGCAGCCGATGGCCCTTTCCAAACCGATAGGCCGTCGAGGGAAATTCGATCGTGCGGCCGGAGGCGCGCCCCGCCGCTCCGGGCGCGGGGCCATCCAAGGACTCGTCCAGGTCCAAATTGACCACGGCCCGGGTCACCAGATTGGACCGCCCGTCCGGCGCGACGTCGCAAAGGCGGCAGACGAGTTGGTTCCCCGCCGCGGCGCGGATCGCGTCGATGGAAAGGCGGGCGTGCCCGACAAGATCGACCGCCGCATCCAAAGGGGAGGATTCGAATACCAGACCCCGGCGGTCGTCTGGTGATTGGTCGGTCGGCGAACCTCCCGGACGCCCGAAATATCCCGTGTCCCCCGCCGCCTCCCCGTGGCGCGGGTCGTTCGGTACCTCGAATACCGGACCACTTTTGGCTGCCAGGAGGTCAGTTCCCAATCCCAGGGACGCGGGCGCCGCTTCCCCCGCGCCGTCCATTTCGATCCAGCCGCCGTTCCGGACAGTCGGCCGGTCGACCGGCTCGTCGAATTCCCGGCGCCAGAGGCGAAGCCTCGGCCACGGCGCTGGATCCCGGCCTTCCCCCTTCAGCCAGTGATCCCACCATTCCAGCGCCACCTCCTGGAAGCCGATCGCCGGGCCGGGCTCCCCGCGGTCGGGATAGTGATGCCCCCAGGGCCCCACGATTCCCCAGCAGATGTCCGGCCTCGCGGCGGCGAGACGCATCACCGAATTGGAATACCGGTCGGCCCATCCCCCGATGGACAGGGTCGGGCGGGTCAGCCTGTCGAATTGGAAACGGACCGACCCGCGCCGCCAGTATTCCCCCCTCACGCCGTGGCGCAGCCATGCCTCGAGCGGATGGGTCAGCGTCTCCAGGCGGTCCCGCCATATCTCCCGCCAGCCCGCGCCGACGACCGCCGCGTCCGGCGGTGCCGCGAGGATGGCGGGAAGGGTCGCCCCCCATTCGACCCCGTCCGTCAACGGGCATCCGCCCATCCAATGGATGTCGTCCTCGAACCGATCGACGGTGGCGCAATTCGCGATCACCGCCTTGAGCGGCCCCGGCGCGTCCACCGCCGCCTGAAGACTTGCGGTGCCACCCCACGACGTCCCGAACATCCCCACCCGCCCGTCGCACCAGGGTTGGTCCGCGACCCACTCGATCGTACGCCGGGCGTCGTCGAGCTCGGGCGGGTCGTACATGTCGTGCATGACCCCTTCGCTGTCTCCCGACCCGCGCATGTCCACCCGCAGGCAGGCGTATCCGCGCGCGGCGAAGTATGGATGATTGCCCTCGTCGCGGACGCGCGTCAGGTCGCGCTTGCGGTAGGGGATGTATTCCAGGATCGCCGGGGCGGGGCCGCCCGATGGCAACCACGCACGGGCCGACAGCCCGACGCCGTCCGGCATGGGAATCCGAATATGTTCGATCTCCGCCGCCCCGGCGCCCGTCCCGTCTTCGTTCATGATCCCCCCTCCGCGCTTCGGTCAATGATCGTATTCCGGAGAAGGCAACCATCCGGACGATCCCGTGGAAATTTCGAGATTAAGACCTCTTGAAATTCATTTCAACGCCTCCGGATACTCCTCGGGGCATCGGAGGACCGCGTGGCCACTGTCGGTATCGTGGAATTTCGTCGCGACAGTTCCATATTCTTGGAACATCACGAAGAAATACTTGGCCTGGCGACACAATATGTGCATCCCGGCATCGAAATCATCCGTGTCTTGCGGCTGAAATGGTGGGGCGTCCCCGCATGCCTCTCTGGATCCCGCTCGCCGGGATTGACCAGCGGAATGTCTGAGTCGCGCGCCTTGTCCGCGATGAACGCTTCGACGTGCCCCCTTGATCATCGCATCGACCGACCTCGGCCCTCTCGCCAATCCGTTGAGAGGAGCGAAATCAATCGGATTGCAGGAGTGTCGACCGGCTAGACGGTTTGGTGGTCAACCAGCCGCGGGACAAAACGATGTCCCGTTGTCCGAGATCCTCCCCCTCGGTCGTGGCATTCCGGTGAAATCGACGGGCCGCTCCGCCTGAAATCACGGGCTTAACCGTGGGCATTCCGCGCATCGCTTTGAAAACAGGCGCGAAATCGACCTATTTGGACCACCGGCGAATCCTTTGTAAGCGGGGTACCAATCTCCGAATACCCCGGAAATACCCCGCAGCTGAATACCCGAGTAAATTTCCCGGGTGGCGGCTTCTTGGAACAATCGGTTGTTTCGGGCGCTCCAACGCTATCACACCCTCGCCGTGATGGAAGGGATCGCCAATTCCCAAGTGTGACCCGCGGTCTTGCTTTGGTTCATGTTCAAGCTGGCACCAATTTTGAGGATGAATCGAGAGACGACAAGTTTGAAATCCCAAAAGCACAAATTTGCGTAGGCCCTCTACCATCGTTGTCACCTGATTTTCAGCGGTCCAAGTCTAGATGGAATCATGAAGAAATTTCATTGAACCCCTTTGCTGCATTGACTTGACTCGAACTGGGATGTAGGATAATTGCAGTTCGACAACATCTGACAACAGGAGAAGCACGATGGCTGCTCCACGCTCTCAAGAACAACGAGACCTGGCAACTGAGCGGTTCAGCCAGGTCGTTACACCCGCCGAGGTTGCACTCCGACTGAATA
>JANQKA010000798.1 GCA_028281405.1 Hasllibacter sp.
GAGGCGGCATGTCCGAACCCTTCCTGATCGGCGAGAACATGACCGGCGGCTACGGCGGCGCGGACATCCTCCACGATTGCGCCGTAGGCGTGGGGAAAGGCGAGATCGCGGTCATCGTCGGCCCGAACGGCGCAGGCAAATCCACCGCGATGAAGGCGGTGTTCGGCATGCTCGACCTTCGCTCCGGACGCGTGCGCCTGAACGGCGAGGATATCTCCGGACTGTCCCCCCAGGACCGGGTGGCGAAGGGCATGGCTTTCGTCCCGCAATCGCGGAACATCTTCACGTCCCTGACCGTGGAGGAGAACCTCGAGATGGGCGCGTTCCTTCGCCGGGACGACATATCCGGCGCCATGGAGCGGGTGTTCGAACTGTTCCCGGTCATGAAGGAGAAACGCCGCCAACCCGCCGGGGAATTGTCGGGCGGCCAACGCCAACAGGTGGCCCTGGGACGCGCGTTGATGACCCAGCCGACCGTCCTGATGCTCGACGAACCGACCGCCGGCGTTTCCCCGATCGTGATGGACGAAATCCTGGACCGCGTGATCGAGATCGCCCGCGCCGGAATCTCGATCCTGATGGTCGAGCAGAACGCCCGGCAGGCTCTGGAGATCGCCGACAGGGGCCACGTCCTCGTACAGGGCCGCAACGCCTTCACCGACACGGGAGCCGCGCTTCTCGCCGACGAGAACGTGCGCCGCTCCTTCCTGGGGGGATGACGCCTATGCGACGTTCAATACGGCGACCGCCGCGCCGATGCCGGTTGGAGCCGGCGCGTGTCGCTTGGCGCGGATTCCTCGCGGAACGCTCCCGAGGTCTTGGAGGACGGTCCCGGGTTTCGCGGGACGCGGGACGCGCTCCGCGCGGAGCATGCCAGCGGCCTTGCCTCACGGCACCGGTAAATTGTGACGCCGGGCGCGTGCTCCGCGCGAGACATGCCGGCGGCCTCGCCGCTCGGCACGGATTTCGCGGGACGCCGGGCGCGCGCTCCGCGCGGAGCATGGCCCCGGCCTCGCGGTGCGGCTTGGGTTTCGCGGGATGCCGGGAGGACGCTCCGCGTGGAATTCGCCTTTTCCGTGGGCGGCGGGCCTCGGCGCTTTCCCATCCCCCGGCGTGGGGGACGGATGGCGGGACGCGTCGAATTCCAATCGATTCGCAATTCCCATCCCTCCGCGCGGGGAACTGTTTCGGAGCGAGATTCATCCCGGCCACGGACCGGAGGTTTCCCGCCGCCGGCGGGTGATGGAGGTAAAGCCAAGATGGATGCCCTGAACGCGCTGATCGCCCTTGCGAATTTCGTGATCATTCCCGCCACGGCCTACGGATCCCAGTTGGCGCTCGGAGCGCTCGGGGTGACGTTGATATACGGGATACTGAGATTCTCGAATTTCGCCCACGGCGACACCATGGCCATCGGGGCCATGTTCACCATCCTCTTCACCTGGGCGCTGCAATCCGTTGGAGTCTCCTTCGGTCCGCTTCCGACCGCGCTCCTCGCGCTGCCCTTCGGCATCGCCGCCACGGCCGCCGTTCTTCTCGCCACCGACCGAGCCGTATACCGCTTCTACCGCCGGGTGAAGGTGCCGCCCGTGATCCTCGTCATCGTCGCGATGGGCGTGATGTTCGTCTACAACGGCTTCATCCGCTTGGTGATCGGGGTGGACGAGCGCCGATTCACCGACGGCGAACGGTTCATCATCGGAGCCCGCGACTTCAAGAACGCGACAGGCCTCGCCGAAGGCCTCGCCTTCAAGACCACCCAGGCGATCACCATCGTCACCGCGGTCGCCGTCGTCGCCCTGCTCTTCTGGTTCCTGAACAAGACCCGCACCGGCAAGTCCTTGCGCGCGTTCTCGGACAACGAGGATCTGGCGCTCCTGTCCGGCGTCAGCCCCGAACGCGTCGTGACCCTCACCTGGCTCATCGTCGCCGCGCTCGCCACCGTGGCAGGAGTGCTTTACGGCCTCGACAAGTCGTTCAAGCCGTTCACCTACTTCCAGCTCCTCCTGCCGATCTTCGCCGCGGCCATCGCCGGGGGGCTCGGCAATCCCGTGGGCGCCATCGCCGGGGGCTTCATCATCGCCTTCGCCGAGGTGTCGATCACCTACCCGCTGAAGAAAGTGTTGGGCTATCTGCTGCCGGACAGCCTCGCCCCCGGCGGTCTGGTCCAATTGCTGTCGACCGATTACAAATTCGCCGTCTCGTTCGTCATCCTCGTCATCGTGCTCCTGTTCCGGCCCACGGGCCTGTTCCGCGGAAGGGCCTACTGATGTCCCCACGCCACAAGTTGATGTTCGCGGCCGTGGCCGGCCTGATCGCGTTGGTCGGCTTCGCGCAAAGTTGGAACGTCGCCCTTCACATCCTCAACATGGGACTGATCTCGGCCATCCTGGCCATCGGCGTGAACATGCAGTGGGGATACGCCGGCCTGTTCAATGTCGGGGTGATGGGCTTCGTCGCCCTTGGTGGCGTCGCGGTCGTGATCATCGGAATGCCGCCGACCGGCGAGGCGTGGCGCGCCGGCGGCGCGGGCGTGGCCCTCGGCCTGCTGGCCGGCGCCGCGACAATCGCGGCGGCGGTGTTCGCTTGGAAACGACTGCCCCGCGGCCGGGCCCGCGGCTTGGCGGTGTTCGCGATAATCGTGATCGGTTTCGCCGCCTACCGCCGAATCTTCGATCCCTCGGTCGAGGCCGTCGAAAAGGTGAATCCGGCTCTTCTGGGCTACCTCGGCGGCCTGGACCTCCCCGTGCTGCTTGCTTGGCCGATGGGAGGACTTCTGGCCGCCGGCGCGGCTTGGCTCATCGGCAAAACGGCCCTCGGCCTGCGTTCCGACTATCTCGCGATCGCGACGCTGGGCATCGCCGAGATCATCATCGCGATCATCAAGAACGAGGACTGGCTGACGCGCGGCGTCAAGAACGTCGTCGGCCTTCCACGGCCCGTTCCTTACGAGATCGAGCTCCAGGAGAGCCCCGGCTTCGCCGACGCCTCCGCGTGGCTCGGCCTCGATCCCGTGGCGGCGTCGACGCTTTGGGTCAAAATCCTCTACGCGGCGCTGTTCGCGCTGGTTCTCGCGGGCGTGATGTGGCTGGCCCAGATGGCGTTGAATTCGCCATGGGGCCGGATGATGCGCGCGATCCGCGACGACGAGGTCGCCGCCGAAACCATGGGCAAGGACGTCACCGCCCGCCGCCTGCAGGTGTTCATTCTCGGGTCCGCGATCTGCGGCATGGCGGGCGCGATGATGACGACCCTCGACGGGCAACTGACGCCCGGCGCCTACCATCCGCTCCGCTTCACCTTCCTCGTGTGGGTGATGGTGATCGTGGGCGGGTCGGGCAACAACTGGGGAAGCATTCTGGGAGCGTTCCTGATCTGGTTCCTGTGGGTGGAGGTGGAGCCGGTGGGGCTCTGGCTCATGGAGACGGCCACCGCCGCCCTGCCCGCGGAAAGCGCGGTCCGCCTTCACCTGCTCGAGAGCGCGGCCCACATGCGCCTGCTCACGTTGGGACTCATCCTGCTCCTCGCCCTCAGGTTCAATC
>JANQKA010000829.1 GCA_028281405.1 Hasllibacter sp.
ACATGATCCAGAATGTCTCCTCCATCCTCATTGTCGACATCCAAGGCGAAGTCGGAATTCGATGAGGTGATCCGGGTATTGTAATCGCCCGGGCGTCCCGTTTCGACGGAAAGGTTTTTCAGCCCCGAAATATTCGCCAGCGCGATGCTGTCTCCTTCCGAATGTTTGAAATTCCTTATCGACGTCCGCGTCCCGCTTGATCCGCCCGAAAGAACAATCGACTCGGACACATGCAAAATCTGGTGGACATCCGCCCCATCCGAACCGGTGACTTCATCTCTCCCGCCTCCGGAGGATCCCCGCCCGTAGAATATCTTCGTCCTTCCGGATACGGACGCGGCGGTCGTGGACTCGAGAGCCGGGTTGTCGTCCGCTCCAACATGGATTGATTGAGCGTCCGTTGATATTTCCGCTCCATCGCCGAACACAAGCGTCTCGACATTCGTCAACGTGGTCACTCCCTCGTCGCCCTGGCTCTCCGAGTCGGCATCCGTGACAACGACCCGGTTCGAGGAGTCTCGCGTGAATTGGAAATCCGCGAAATTCCCCGCGAACGCCACCACGTCCCCGGTTCCACCGCCGCCGTCAATGGTTTTCGTGCCCGACCTGTTGAACAGCAGGTTGTCGCTCGTGTCGCCGCTCAAGGAATTTCCGGCCGCAACCGTCGTAATCGTGAAGGAGCGCTGAACCTCCACTCCGGCCGCGTCCCTCGCCGTGACCGTCACGTTCGCCGGCGACGCCGGACTTCCCGGGAATCCGGTGAACGTCCCGACGAGCAGGTTGCCCTCGATGGACAACCCCGCCGAACCCAATCCACCGCTTTGGCCGGTCACGGCGACGCTGTACTCCAATTCGTCGCCGTCGGAATCTTCGAACCATGCATCCAGATCGAATCGCACATTGGAACCCGTCGTCAGGAAAGCGCTGGACGGCGGGGTTCCCGACGCGGTTGGCGCGGTATTCGGGGAATTCCTCACCGTGAGGGTATGGACGTGCGAAACATCGTCGTGATCAGCCCGATTATCGATGGACGCGACCACTTCGATCTCCACCTCGCCCGCCGCCGCCGGAACCGACGTGTCCGAAATCAAGCCGCTCGCACCGTCGATCGTCAAGGTGAACATGGTTCCACCCACCATGAACTCCATTGTCGTCGTCCCATTGGCGAATTCGAAGGAGCGGGTGGTTCCCGCCACCTCCGTGAACCATCCCGAGGCGTCGATGTCGCCCCAGTTTCCTCCGATCTCGAAGAATCCCCTCGCGGGCGCGTCGTCCTCCACCCGAATTCCCCCGCGGTCGAACGTGACGGGATTGGACCCACCCGAATCCAAACTCAAATCGGTTCCGCTTCCTCCGTTGAACCGCAGAAACTCCACGTTCGTCAATTCATCCCGCCCCTCGTCGCCTCCGGTTCCCGATGAACCGGTTTTGTCGACCACGAAAGTCGTCTCGATCCCGGCCACGTCCGCTTGCCAAACATCATAGTTGCCCCGCGCTCCGGCGTATACCACCACGTCGCGGTCGCCCGCTCCGCCGTCGATTCTATCGTCGCGGCCTCTGTTGAATATCAAATCGTCGACGCCCGTGCCTTCGATTGCCTCCGCGGCGGAGTCGATCACCTCGATGTCGAACGCCCTGGTGTGAAAAAGCGGGTTCGAAGCCCCGTCCCGGGCGGTGATCCCGACGTTTTTCCACGGCGAGCCCGTGAATTTGCCGGAGATCATTCCACCTTCGAGCGTCAAACCGGTGTTGAAGGTGAAATTCGCCGGACCTTCGATGGTCAGGCCGTTGTCGCCCCCGTCGTCGGCGAACGCTCCCAGCAGATCGATGTTCCCAATCGTGGTTCCGGAGGCCAAAACCAGATTCCGCAGCGGTTCGGCACCGCCGGTCGGCGCCGTGTTGGCGGTCACCGTGATGGTGTGGACAAATGAAACATCGCCATAGCCATCCTGACGGTGTACCGACGCGACGACCTCGATCGGGATTTGACCCACCACCATCGGGGCGTCGCCCGTAATCATCCCCGTCCTCCTGTCGATCGCGAGTTCGAGAGTGGTTGCGCCAAGCGTGAATTGCTTTGTTTGGACGCCTCCATCGAAGGAGTAGAAACTGACCACTCCCGAGAACCATTGCGAGGCGTTCAAGGAATCAAAAGCGATGCCGGTCAATTGCGACCCCGTCGCGGGCGCGCCCTCGGCGACGCGCGCGCCCTCCCGGTCGAATGCGAATGAGTCGCCCATGCCCTGCTCCAATCGCTTTTCGGAGTCGGAATCCCGCGCGCCGTCTCCGTCTCCGTCCCCACCGCCCCCGCCGAACCGCAGGAATTCCACGTTCGTCAGGACATCCCGGCCCTCGTCGCTCCCATCGCGGCTGCCATGGTCATCCTTGTCCAGCACATACGTCCGTGTCGTCCCCCCCACGGTCGCCTGCCAAACATGATATTCC
>JANQKA010000839.1 GCA_028281405.1 Hasllibacter sp.
CCTTGGCAACCGGGAATATTCGACATCGCGGCGCTTCAGCATCTCTACGGCGCCAACACGGAAACCGGATCCGGCGATTCGACATACGCGTTCGAAAGCGACACGCGGGTGTTCCAGACAATCTGGGATGGCGGCGGCGTCGATGTCATAACCCACTCCGGCGGCCGGGACGCGGTCATCGATCTCAATCCGGGTGGACGGTCCAAGGTCGGGCTGTTCGGGGGAGACACCTACCTGCTTTCCGCGAGCCGCATAGCGGGGGACGGCGCAACTTTCGCGTCCTTCGAAGTGAACGAAAACCTCGGGGGAGGGGTGGCGGAAATCATCCCGGGATTTCCGCTGTCCAATTTTTATCCAAACACGGTCGCCAGTTTCATTCCGGATCTGGGATCGGACATCGGCGTTTACGGGATCGATTTCACGATCAACGTTTCGGATGGATCTCAAATATCGCGTTCCTTGACGCTGCCCCGCGATTATTTCGCCAAGCCGGAGGCCACCCACAACGTGACCATCGCCCACGGGGTCGTGATCGAGAACGCGGTTGGCGGTGACGGCGACGACCTGATCATCGGGAACACGGCGGACAACGTGCTCACCGGCGGAGCCGGCGGTGACACGTTCCGCTTCGGATGGGCCGCGGGGACGGACAGAATCACCGACTTCACGGTCGGCGAAGATGAAATAGAGTTTTCCGGGGGAGTCACCAAGGACGATATCCTGTCCGCCCAGGTGGTGGGTGGCGACTTCGTGTTCACGGCGGAGGGAATGCATCTGACGTTGGCCGGGGTCATGACCACCCTCGACCCCGGCACGCACTACATTTTCGCTTGATCATGGCGACGCCGCCGGACCCCGAATCGGTCATGCGGTTTCGGCTTCCACGGATTCGGACGGCGTCGCGGTTCGGCGGCGGGGGGACGCGGCGGGAGGGAATCCGCGTTTCCGCCGGAGTCTCCGCCAGTCTCCGTCCAGTGTCCGGCGCGAGGTCCGATTCGGCGCCACGCGTCCTGGGGCGGCATGACGCGCGGCCGGGATTGTCTCTCCGCGAAAGACGGACCGGCGGGAATTCGGGGCGTTGGCGTGAATTGCTTGGATCGATCCGCGGAGCGGATCGATACGGGGCCGATACCTTGTTCGTTCATCCCAGGCATGGTTCCCGGACATGATCCGGACGGCCCGCACGGAGGCGCGGCGAACGACGTGATGGAGATCGATACGCGCGGCCGCCCAATGGCTTCCGCTCGCCCGGTCGAATTTTGGCCCCCCGCCCCCCGACATACCGGAGACGCCGATTTCCTGGACTGATTGGCCGCCCGCCAAGACTGCGGCGGGCGGATTTACGGGAGTCCGCCAGCGGGCCGCGGGCCGGATTGGACCCAAGATCATGGCGCGGAGATTCCGGGGACGGGGCCGACATTCCGAACGCCGCGGGTGCTTGGCCGGAAAAATCCCTTGCCGCGGTTCGGGTTGACGCTTCCGCCGTCGAACTTTAATCTCTCGAATTGATGCCCGTCCTCGCGATTCGCATCGTGAATCCAAGTGTCGCGGAACCGGGATGAAACCGCTCGGAACGAGAGGAGGATCCGAAATGAACGCAATTTTCCCATTGAGGGCGAAAGGCGGGAGGAGGCCGCGAGGTTTTTCCGGCCCGCTGGCGGGCGCGGCGGCGTTGGCCGGATGCGACGAGGGATCGGACCAACCCGTGACCGGGACGAACCTGCCTCCCACGGTCACCGGAACACTCAGCGGCAACGGTGTGGAAACGCTGAACGTGACCTCGGGTGAAGGCATCGGCGCCATCAATCTGGCCCAGGCGTTCAGCGATCCCGAGGGGGGTGAGTTGAC
>JANQKA010000012.1 GCA_028281405.1 Hasllibacter sp.
TTGGGCATTTTTCCGCTCCTTTATTATGGCGATTTCTGGCTCCGGGGCCCTCGCGGCACCCCGGCTCCGATCCCTTGACCCCGGTCCACGGGGCCTCTCACTGACGGGCATATATGAAGGCCCCCATCCGGTTTCAAGAACCCCGGGCGAACGAATTTCGCTCCCACCGGAACATCGCCGGGCAGGCCCGTATTCCCGCCCGGACTTGACGTACGCCGGTCGCGCGGACATTGGAGAGGGAGGACATGGGAGGGAGGGCGCGTCCGGCCCGGGGTTTTCGTCTAAGGAACCGGCTTTGGATTACGCGAAGGTCACGACCGAGTTCCGCCGTCTCGCGTTGGAGGCCGGAGCGGCGATCATGTCGATCCGCGACGCCGGCGGTTTCGCCGTCCGCTCCAAGGACGATTCGACTCCGGTCACGGAGGCCGACGAGAAAGCGGACGCCGTGATCTTCGACGGACTCCGCTGCGCGTTCCCCGACCTGCCCTTGGTGACCGAGGAGCGTGTCGCGTCCCACGATCGAATGGCGTCGACCTTCCTGATCGTGGATCCGTTGGACGGAACCAAGGAATTCATCGGCGGCAGCGACGATTTCACCGTGAACATCGCGTTGGTCGAGGACGGAGTTCCCACGCGCGGGGTGGTCTACGCTCCCGCGAAACGCCGGCTGTTCCAAACCGACGCCGAGGGCCGGTCCGTCGAGGAATCCGGGCCCTTCGGCGTGGATGCGGGAGGGGCCCGCGTCCTCGCCCCGCCAACCCCGGACAACGGAGCCCTGGTGGTCGCGACCTCGAAAAGCCATCACGACGGCGCCACCGACGAATACATCGCCCGATATTCCGTGCGGGAAACCGCGAGAGCCGGCTCCAGCCTGAAATTCTGCCTGATCGCGACCGGGGAGGCGCACCTTTATCCCCGCCTCGGCCGAACCATGGAATGGGACACAGCGGCGGGCGACGCCGTGCTGCGCGGCGCGGGCGGGAGTGTCGTCCGGTTCGACGTCCACGCGCCGCTAGGCTACGGCAAGGAGGGCTTCGTCAATCCGTACTTCATCGCTCACGCGCCTGGCGTCGACTTGAAGCCCGCGCCGTGAAAGTCCTTCTCGTCATTCCAGCCCGATTCGCTTCGACCAGGTATCCGGGCAAACCGCTGGTGGAGTTGGCTGGAGCCGCGGGCCACCGCAAAAGCCTCATCCGGCGGAGCTGGGAAGCCGCCATGGCGGTGAATGGAATCGACCGCGTCGTCGTTTCGACCGACGATGACCGGATCCGGAAGGCCGCGGAAGACTTCGGCGCCGAAGCAGTCATGACCTCCGAGACCTGCGTCAACGGCACCGAACGCTGCGCGGAAACGCTCGCGGCGGTGGCCGGGGACCACGACATCGTGGTCAATCTCCAAGGCGACGCGCCGCTCACCCCTCCCTGGTTCGTCGAGGACATCGTGAGCGCCTTGGAGCGGAACACCGACTCCAGCGTGGCGACGCCGGTCCTTCGATGCGACGGCCGCGCGCTGGACGCGCTCAGGAACGACCGGGCCAACGGCCGCGTTGGCGGAACCACCGCGGTGTTCGACCGCTCGTGGCGGGCGATGTACTTCTCGAAGGAGGTGATTCCCCACATCGACGGGACATTCGCTCCGGAGGCTCCCACGCCGGTTTACCATCACGTCGGCGTGTACGCGTACCGGGCCGAGTCCCTGCTCGCGTATCCCTCCTGGCCACCCGGCCAATTGGAAAACCTCGAAGGGCTGGAGCAGCTTCGGTTCATGGAGAACGGCGCGCCCGTGCTGTGCGTGCCGGTCGAAGCCCGGGGCCGGGAATTTTGGGAGCTGAACAACCCCTCGGACGCCCCCCGGATCGAGGCGATGCTCGTGCGCATGGGAGTGGATTGAATAGGCCGACCCGGGTTCGCAAATCCCGTCGAAGGGCGATCCCCGCGCTCATGGAAGTGGATTGAAGCGGCCTCTCCGTTCCAGTGAACCGGTTGGCCGGGTGATGACCGCGGGCAAGGGGAATTGCCTATGGCCCCCTTGCCCGTCTTGGAAATTCCGCGAAGTCCGGGCGCATCGGAGGGATTGCG
>JANQKA010000074.1 GCA_028281405.1 Hasllibacter sp.
AAGCTATCTCCAGATCAACGGCCGCTGGCGCAATCACGTCCTCTACGCCGCGCTGCGGTCGGATCGCAGGGGCCGCGCGGTCGCGGCGGCGTAGGGCGGGCACGGGCCACATTCCAAGGGATACCGAGGGGCTTGGATTCCACGTTCGTCGTCGGATCCAGAAGCCAATCGGGGAATCGATGTCATGTTCACGAGCACCCGGGAATCCACTCCGTGCGTGGCATTCATCCCGTCGCACTCTCCATGTGGGCGAAACGTTTTGACCGGCCAACCCGAAATTCATCAAAATCCCCAATAACCGATTGCTCGATATTCGGCGGGACAGATCCGATGTTGTATCCTTCGATAATTTCCACATCGTGCCCCCTCGACGAGGAGTTACCTCGCTTTGGATTTCATCTCATCCGTTTCGGGAAACCGACACCACAAATTTACGAAACCGCCACGCGCCCGTTACGCATGTTGGAATCGATACGCTTTAGCGGAGGAGGAGAATCCGTCTGAATAATCAATCGCGCACGCGCGCCCTCAACACGTAAGACGCGGGGAAGCACCGAATTGAGTCCTTCGATGGGAACAATCCGCGGAAACGTATCCCGCGAGAGGAGACGAGTGCATCAGATCGGTCGGCGCTTCGCCAAAAGACCTCGACCGAAAGCAAGCCCCGATGGATGTCAGTAGGCTAGTCCGCAGGGACAGAAATCATCATGTCCCGGGACCGGTGCCGAGACGTCGTTCAATGGCTGTCCATCCCAATCGGAGAGGCCAAGTCCGATCTCCGGCTCCGATGAGATCCAATCGACCGGTACTCCGGCGTAATCTCCTGCGTCATCCGTATCCACGTTGAATTCGGCGATGGATGGAGATGCAACAACCGGAGCGCTTACGGCCCCGTCGGATTCACTCTCAATTTCGAAGTTCCTCGACAAAGAATTCGAATTTGCGGAGAAATTGAACGTTATTATATGAGTTGTTGTCGACGCGCCAGTCAAATTCCCGGCGGCGGTGGCATTGTCGATCGCCTTGAACATCATATCCACGCTACCGGTCAGTTGACCGATAATATCGTTTCCGATGATTTGATAGGGATTACCATTGATTGACACGCTTTCACTGAAACTGGTTCCACCATCTCCACTTACCATAAAAGTCAAGCCCGAGCCGCCTTCGAACAGGTCGGACAAATCAAATTGCAGAAAGCTCACTTCAAAGGTGGTTGCGGCGTCGTCTCGCACGGTCGGAAGGGACGACACGAGGATATCTTCACTCCCGAACCTGAGTTCATCAATATTCAATAGCGTGTCGGTGTCCGTTCCATCGCTCACCTTGACTTGAGTGACAATTTCTCCTTCCCGCGAAACCCGCTCCGTGGTGATAACGTCGGACGCTTGCCTGTCCCTTCCAAAGTCCACAATGTCAATGTCCGTCGCTGACCCATTTGCGCCCAACGTGTTCCCGTAAAGCGTGTCCGAACCCGCGCCGCCGTACAGAATGTCATTGCCATCGCCACCCGACAACAAGTCATTCCCGCCTCGGCCAACGAGAACGTCGTCTCCTCCGCCTCCGGCGATCGTGTCTCCACTGGAGTCGCCGCCAAACAATACGTCGTGGGTACCGGCGGCGGTCTCGAAGTCCGACGAC
>JANQKA010000113.1 GCA_028281405.1 Hasllibacter sp.
TCGGCGGGACGGCCACTGACTTTCGGATGTTCTTGCATGACGTGTTTCGGATGCTTCGCGCCGGGCTTCCCGTGGCGGATTCTCTCGACGGCTTCGGGAAGCGGCATACGTCCAAAAAAAGAATTTACAGGTTGGTGAGTATGGGAGAATTCGCCCGAATTTTCGAGGACTTGCTCCTGGATGGATATCCGAGTGGTGATGATCGACGGAACGGCCTTCCGAGTAACCGGAAGGCCGCGCGCGTAGGGCTTGGTGGACGGGCAATCGGCCGGTCCCATGGTGGGTGAGCGCCAACACCTCCGCGCTTATTGTAGCGTCATCGCGGACAAGGAGCGCTACACCGTCCGACCGGCGTGAACGGTGGCGCGCGGTGGCGGGCCACCGGCGGCGGCCGGCGTCGAAATTCCAATCGCGAGAGAATGGAAAATTGGAGAGCAATCGAGGATATTCGATTTGCCCGGTCATTTCTTGCCGGGGAAAGGCGAGTTGTTGACGAGAGCCTTGATCGCCTTGATTCCATCGGCGCTCGAGTGAGGGGAATCGGGCGGGAGATTGTAGATTTTCTGGATGGCTTCGCCGATTGGGTTCGAGAGACTCATGCTCAAGTTCCCGATCCATGTTTCGAGTTCGTCCGAGATTTCCCCGTCGTTGGAGTTTTGAAACTTGACGGTGAATTTCTCATTTAGATCCCTTATCGACGTACCCATCACGTTTAACATCGCTCGAGATACTTCTTCGAGCGGCATCTCGAATTTCCTGGCCCGGATGTTTTCCGCGCCCTGGAGGCATTCCAGCAGATGGTCCGTGGCGATTTCCGCCAAGATGAAAGCCTCGCTCATGTTGGCGGTTGCTTCGTCGACCTTCCCGTCCATCTTCTCCCCGCTTTCCATGTCGAGGTTGGCCGACCTGTAGTCGGCCCAGTTCGGATCACCGTCTCCGGCGCACTCCGCGGCGATGACGCGGCGGACCTCGACGATCGCGTCCGAAATGATCAGGACGGCATTCGGATCTTTTCGGGCTTTGCCCATGATAGTCTCCCTTGGTGTTTCCCGCTACGGCGGCTCGACCCGCTCATGGACCAGATCGTGGGAAATCGCAAGCGCAGGGACGCGCGCGGCGGAGCTTCCGCCGGAGGAAACCGCCGTCGTGGAGGAGTACACGGCCCATCCGGCAAAGTGGAACGGATTCCGCCCGACGAGGTTGACAATCGTTGCCCGGGCCGAAACCAAGACTATGTCGCGCCCGTCCCGGGAACGCGACGTGCACGCGCCGGGAGGGTACGCGCCGCCCGCGCAACGGGGCGACAGTGGTGGGTTCGGGGCGGGGAGGACGTGATTCCGCCCGGCGGATTCGAAATCGGTGTTGTGGGAACCCAGGATTTCGGCAGGAACCGCCGGTGGATATCAAATTTTCTCGTGGTGGCCCTGAATCGGGGCATCCGGCGATGGAGCGTGGGGGCGGAACGGGCGGGCGCGCTCGGCTCCGGGCGACATCCAAGCCGTCGCTCGGACGGGTGCAAGGACGGGATGGGAGCGCGGCGGACGAGGCGGGGTCGAAAGTCACTTCGACCCCTCGGTCGCCATATGTTCCGATCCGCCTCGATGTTCGACTCCCGTGTTGGGGCGTGCGACGATGACATGCCCGAGGTCGCCGTCGAGCTTGGGGGAATCGCGGAGCCGTCCATCGAATCGGTGGAATTCGAATGCGACAGCCGGATTCTGCTCTCCGTTGAATCGGCGTGGGCGACGGGGTCGACATCACTGGAAGCGGCGCTCCACCCGATGATGACATCGATCGGTCGAGTCCAGCGTGAAACGAAAATTCCCGGCGCCCGGCGGAGTCCGGGAAGGGGAGGTGCGGCTTCCCGACTGAGCGGATGAGCCAGCCATGAACAAATCGGGAAATGTGTTCTTCGTCTACCTCCACGACACTTTCGATTTGGCCGCGCCCGCTTCGCGCCGTGCTTGGACAGGCGATTCGTGTGACGGCGCGGATATCCGCGGCGGTCGAACGGCATCAGGGATCGGAATTTGGCGCAGAGGGAAGGAGTCGACCACCGAGGGGATTGACCCGGCGCGCGGGCTTCCGCAGCGACTTGGGAGTCTGTTCCGGACATCTTTCTGCCGCCATCAGCCGCACCATCCTCGGCGCGCTGGACATCCACGGGGGCCATGGCCGCGACCAAAGGCGGACCGAGACCATCCCCGGGTTGGCGTTGGGAATGTGATTCACTATGGAGTCCGTGTGGCAGGAACCACGAGGCGCATCCCGATCCCATGCTTCTGAAACCGAATGCGTTGCTGTCGCTCCTTCTCGACCCGTTCGGCGGACATGCCCGCGGAATCGAATATCGTGACAAGGAGTCGTGCATCGACGCGGGACGAGGCCGGAAAATCCATCTCCGGAACATGACGGCTCCGGTTTCCGTGACCGGCGGGTTGCTTGGGATCACCGTGCGTGTCGTGGCGAAAGATGAAATCCAGGTTTCGATCAAGGGCGTTGCACGTCGGGACGCGGATTCGTTCGCCAGAAAGGTCAACGCGGCGTGGACAGCGATCATCGCGGACGTCATCAACAAGAACCGCGCCGAAATCGATGGAGTCCTGCGCGGAATTGAGAAAATTCAGGATCCAGCCCGCTATCCCGCCGCATGCGTGGTGACTCCCCTCCTCGTTCGGGCCCGTGCATTGGAGGAAACGCTGTTCTCCGGGATTCCCGGCGAGGCGGTCGACGGGGAAAATTCCGCGCGGATCGAGAAAAT